>JALAHE010000309.1 GCA_022712075.1 Galactobacter sp. | reverse complement strand
CTACGATGGGCCGGTGAGTATTGCAGACGAGCGCGCCGTCGTGTCCCCCCGCCAGGCGTGGAAGGCCCTCAGTGCCTTGATCCTTGGCTTCTTCATGATCCTGATCGACACCACGATCGTGACCACGGCGCTGCCCGTGCTGATGGAGGAGCTGGACGCCGACCTGAACGGCGGCGTGTGGGTCACGAGCGCGTACCTGCTCGCCTACGCCGTGCCGCTGCTCGTGGGCGGGCGCCTGGGGGATCGCTTCGGCCCCAAGAACCTCTTCCTCATCGGCCTGACGATCTTCACGCTCGCCTCGCTCGCGTGCGGCCTGGCGCCCACGGTGGGCGCGCTCATCGCGGCCCGCGCCGTGCAGGGCCTGGGCGCCGCGCTGCTCACGCCGCAGTCGATGTCCCTCATCACGCGCATGTTCGCGCCGGAGCACCGCGGCGCGCCCATGGCGCTGTGGGGCGCCACGGCCGGCGTCGCCACGCTCGTGGGCCCGCTGCTCGGCGGCGTCCTGGTGGACGGCATCGGCTGGGAGTGGATCTTCTTCGTCAACGTGCCGGTGGGCATCGTGTGCTTTGTGCTCGTGGTGCTGTGGGTGCCCAAGCTCCCGGTGGCCTCTCACAGCTTCGACCTGCTCGGCGTGCTGCTCTCCGCCGTGGGCATCTTCCTTCTCGTGTTCGGCATCCAGCAGGGCGAGAGCCACGATTGGGGCGCCATCTGGGGCCCCATCACCGCGTGGGAGTTCATCGCCGGCGGCCTCGTGGTGCTGGCGCTCTTTGTGCTGTGGCAGGCCAAGAACAAGAAGGAACCGCTGCTGCCGCTGCACCTGTTCAAGGAGCGCAACTTCACGCTCGCCAACGTCGCCATCACGTGCATGGGCATCGCCGTGACGACGTTTGCCGTGCCCGTGGTGCTCTACCTGCAGACGGTGCGCGAGTTCACGCCCACGCAGGCGGCCCTCACGCTGGCGCCCATGTCCCTCACCGGCATCATCCTGGCGCCCATCACCGGCAAGCTCGTGAGCCAGTGGGACCCCAAGCGCCTCGCCGTCCCGGGCTTCTTCCTCTTCTCCGTCGGCATGTTCTGGATGGCGTGGCTCGTGGGGCACCAGGCGGCGCTGTGGGAGATCCTGCTCGCCTCCGCCGTCATGGGCATCGGCTCCGCCGGCGTGTGGCCCTCCGTGTCCTTCACCGCGACGCGCGATCTGCGACCGTCCGAGGCCGGCGCCGGCTCGGGCGTCTTCAACACCACGCGACAGATCGGTTCTGTCATCGGCTCGGCGCTCATCGCCATGGTCATGCAGGCGGCGATTCAGGCGCAGGTCACCGCGGCGACGGCGGGCCAGGCGGGCGGCGCCGGCGCAGCGCCCCACAGCACGGGCGGCGACGCCGTCCCCGGCTTCCTGCACGCGGCCTTCGCCACGGCGTACGGGCAGTCGGTCCTGCTCCCCGCCACCGCCGCCGCCGTCGGTTGCGTCGCGGCGCTGTGCTTCCGCCCCCGCGCCTCCGCCGCCCACGAGGCAGCGGCGCAGCAGGTGCGGGCATGAGTGTGGATCACCGCGTCCCGCACGCGGCGCTCGAGCTGCTCCTGAGCTGCGGCTACGACACCACGAGCGTCGAGGAGCTGGCCGAGGCGGCCGGCGTCTCCCGCTCCACGTTCTTTCGGCGCTACGGCTCCAAGGAGGACATGGTCTTCGCCGACCAGGACGAGCGGCTCGCGGCGGCCCGCGCCGCGCTCGTGCGCCACTCCGACGAGGGCCCGGGCGCCTTGGTCCACGCGGCACTGACGGTCTTCGACACCCAGACCGCCGATCCCGAGCTGGCCCGCCTGCGCTGGCGCCTCATGCACAAGGTGCCGGCCCTGCGCGACCGCGAGCTGGTCTCGACGCACCGCTTCGAGCGGCTCTTCCGCGACCACCTGCTCTCCGACGTGCCGCGTCCCGCGGAGGGAGAGGTGCCACCGCGCCCCGACCGCCGGCGCGTGGCCGCCGTGGCGCTGGCCTCCGCCGTGGTCTCCGTGCACAACGACTTCCTGCGCAGCTGGCTGCGCAGCCAGGGCGCCGAGGTGCGTCCGGCGCTGGAGCGCGCCCTGCAGGGATTGGTCCAGCGCCACGGGCACGACGCCGCCGGCTCGGGCCCGCAGCCCACGGGAGCCACCGTGGTGGTCGTGACCGCAGCCGGCGGCCCGCACGAGGTCGCCGCCGAGGTGGAGCGGGCGCTGCGCGAGCGCGGCTGAGCCGCGCCGCCGGCGCGGCCAGCGCCGGCACCCGGCCACGCGCCGTCGTGCACCTTCCACCCACCCCGTGAGACTCGGTGTCTTGATATGAGACTGAGTTCCATTACTCTTGAGTCACAACGCATCCCCGCGTGCCCAGCTGACCCAGGAGGAGTCATGTCCGAGTTCGAGGCCCCGTTCCCCGAGGGCGTCACCGAGCCCGAGTACGAGCTCTATGGCCGCGGCGAGCACGCCGTGGACGTCGACCCGGCCCGCGTCTTCGCCGACCTCTCCCCCGAGGACGCCGCGTACCGCGATCGCGCCCGCGCCTTTGCGCTGGACGAGGTCGCGCCCGTCATCGACGACTACTGGGACCGCGCGGACTACCCGCTGCAGCTGGTCAAGCGCCTCGGCGAGCTTGACCTGCTGCGCGACGGCGTGCAGATGCCCGGTCGCCCGGAGCAGTCCCGGCTTGCGGCCGGCCTGGTCAACGCCGAGCTCTCCCGCGTTGATGGTTCGGTCGGCACCATCCTTGGCGTGCAGGGCGGCCTGGCCCTGCGCTCCATCATGGACTGCGGCAACCCCGAGCAGATCGAGCGCTGGGCCGGCCGCATGGCCGACGGCACCCTGCCCGGCGCCTTTGCCCTGACCGAGCCGACGCACGGCTCCGACTCCGTCGGCCTGCAGACCTCCGCCACCAAGGTGGAGGGTGGCTGGGTGCTCAACGGTGAGAAGAAGTGGATCGGCAACGGCTCGCTCGGCCCGGCCCTGGGCCTCGAGGCGCTCTCCGTGGTGTGGGCGCGCGACGGCGAGGGCCAGGTTCGCGGCTTCGCCGTGCCGCAGGACTCCGAGGGCTATTCGGCGGAGACCATCACGGGCAAGCTGGCCCTGCGCGCCATCTGGCAGGCCCACATCACGCTGCGCAACGTCTTTGTCCCCGACGAGAACCTGCTCCCCGGCGCCAACTCCTTCAAGGACACCTCGGCCGTGCTCTTCTCCACGCGCCTCTCCGTGGCGTGGGGCGCCGTAGGTGCCGCGATGGGCGCCTACGAGACCGCCGTGGCCTACGCCCGCCAGCGCGAGCAGTTCGGCCGCCCGCTCGGCGCCAACCAGATCGTCAACGAGCGGCTGGCTCGCATGCAGTCCGAGCTCGTCCAGATCCAGCTGCTGGCCCGCCACTGCGTTGCCCTCGAAGACAAGGGCGAGCTCACGGGTGCGCAGGCCTCGCTCGCCAAGTTCACCGCGACCCGCACGGCCCGCTCTATCGCCGCCAACGCGCGCGATCTGCTTGGCGGCAACGGCATCCTGGTCCGCAACCGCGCGGCGCGCATCTTTGCCGACGTCGAGGCACTGCACACCTACGAGGGCACCGAGACGGTGCAGGCGCTCCTGATCGGCCGCTCCATCACTGGACACTCGACCTTCACGGGCTGAGACCCGCCCGGTCACACCGGGCACGTACACATGCGCGACGGCGGGTGGTCACCACCCGCCGTCGCGCCGTGTCAGGCGGCGGGAACCACCACGGAGAGCCCGAGGAAGTCGGAGGCGATCCGCTCGCCGGCGTCCTCGCGCAGGAGCGTGCCGGCCGCGACGAGCGGGTCGGCGGAGACGATGACGCGGCCGTGGCTGTTGAGCAGCGCCGCCCTGGGCGAGACCTCGCGCAGGCGCGCACCTAGGCCGCGCTCAAGCGTTGCGGCGAGCACGTCGGCGCCCACGACACCCACATTGCGGCCGGCCACGACCACGGGCAGCGTGACCGTCACCGTGTACTCGTCGGTGCACAGGAAGTCCACGTACGGACCGGTCAGGTGCGGGATGCCCTCCTCGAGCGGGCGCACGAACCACTCGCGGCGGGCATAGGCCTCGCCCGCGGCGTCCTCTCCGTCGGTGAGGAGGCGCTCGGCCCTGGCCCCTTGCCACCACGCCATGTGCCAGCGCGCGTCGGCGAGCACACCCGGTGCCGCGACAAACCCGGCGCCGACGAGCTGCGAACCCTCGCGCTGCAGGGCGGCCGAGGCGAGCTCCTCGACGGCAGCGTCAACGACCCGGCGCGTGGGCGGTGCGGCGGGGGTAAAGAGCCGCGCGATGCTCGGCACCCCCGGCTGGACGGCGTCGATCATGGCGCCGAAGTACGACTCGGCGGCCTGCGTAGCTGCGTTGCTTGGCACGGTAT
>JALAHE010000308.1 GCA_022712075.1 Galactobacter sp. | reverse complement strand
GGCCCGCTTGGCGCGGGCCGGGCCGGGCCGAGCGGGCGGGCCGGCCGGGCTTAGCGGCTCACGGGCCCTCGGGGTCCACGAGGCCGCGATCGGCCCACAGCCCCTCGACCGCGGCGCGGAGGGCGGGGGCGCCCACGCGCTCGAGGAGGCTCACGGCGCCGAGGTTCTCGCGCAGCTGCGCCACGCGCGAGGTGCCGAAGAGCGTCGTGAACGTGGCGGGATGGGTCAGCGTGAAGGCGATGAGCAGCTGCGCCGGGGTGGCGCCCAGCTCGGCCGCGATGCGCGCGATCTCGGGCGCCATGTCCACGGTGCGCTGGCGGATGCCGCCCGGGTCGCGGCCCACCTCGCGGGAGTCGACGGGGCGCCCGGCGAGGATGCCGCCCTCCATGACGTCGGAGGCCTGCAGCTCGAAGCCCTGCTCGAAGAGGCGCGCGAAGGGCTCGCCCTCGGGGATGGATCGGCGGGCAACGGAGTACTTGAGCTGCGCAAACGCCGGGCGGGCGGCGCCCTGCTCGTCCGCGATGTCGAAGAGCCGCTGAACGTTGCTGGCCGACCAGTTGTTCACGCCCCACGCGCGGATCAGCCCACGCGTGCGCAGGTCCTCGAGGTCGGCCACGAGGTCCTCGAGGCGCAGATCGTCGCGGCGCAGATCGCCCAGCACGGCGATGTCGGCGTGCTCCACGCCGGCGCGGAAGAGCGCGTTGGCCAGCTGCGGCTCGAAGCCCTCCTCCTGTGTGAAGCCCTCGAGCCAGAGCTTGGAGGAGACGAGGTAGTCGTCGCGCGTGAGGCCGGCGGCGCGGACCATCGCCGAGAAGATGACGTCGGTGAAAACCTGCGGCCCGCCCGGCATCGCGTAGACGCCCACGTCGAAGAGGTTCACGCCGGCGTCCACGGCCTCGCTCAGCAGCGAGACGGCGTCGCGGAAGTCCATGCGGTCGTAGGTGTGCCAGGAGCCAAGCGCGAAGGCCGAGACGTTGAGGCCCGTGGTGCCGAGCTGGCGCCGGGGCACGAGGGGGGTGGTGTTCATGGGGTGTCCTTTGTTGTGGGGAGTGCCGCGTGGCGGCGAGCCGCCGGCGCCGGCCCGGCTGGGTCCAAGGCACGACGGCGGGTAGTGACCACCCGCCGTCGTGCCTCAGCGCCGCCGTGGGCGGCACCCGGCGGGGCGCTCAGAGCGAGGGGTCGACGACGGCCTTGATGGTGTCCAGCGCGGCCATGGAGCGCACGGCGTCGGAGGCGCCGGCGAGCGGGACGGCCGGGGTGAAGAGGCGCTCCCAGGGCATGGCGTTGGCGAAGGAGGTGAAGAACTCGATGGAGTGGTGGTAGTCGGAGACGTCGCCGTTGAGGGAGCCGACGATCGCCATCTCCTTGCCCATGATTTCGCCGAGGACTAGCTCGTTCGGGACGGGGCCCGTGGAGCCGACCACCACGAAGGTGCCGCGCGCGCCGGTCATGTGCACGCCCTCGGTGCCCACGCCGGGGGCGCCGGCGAAGTCGAAGACCTTGGCGGCGCCGCGGCCGTGGGTGGCCTCGAGCACCGCGCCCACGCGCGCCTCGGAGCCGCCCTCCAGGCCCACCGTGAGGTCGGCGCCGAAGTCGCGGGCCATGGCGAGGCGCTCTTCGGGGGCGCCGACCGTGATGACCTTGCCCGCGCCGGACAGGCGGGCCACGGCCGTGGCGAAGATGCCGAGGGCGCCGGAGCCCTGGATCACGACGTCCTCGCCCACGCGGATGCCGCCGGCGCGGTCGAAGGCGCGCAGCACGGTCTTGGCAGCGCAGCCGGCCATCGAGGCGATGCGCGGGTCGATCGCTTCGGGGAGCAGGAGCTTCTCGGCGCGCGGGGTGACGTAGGCGTGGCGTGCGAGGCCAGCGGTGGAGAAGGGGAAGCGGTCGGAGCGCTGGAGGAAGCCGTAGCCGCGCGAGGAGCAGCCGACGGGGCGGCGCTCCACGCGGCAGGCGTGGCACTCGCCGCACGTGGACTCGGACCAGCCGATGCGCTGGCCCGCCTGCAGCTCGCGGCCCAGGACGTCCTTGGCCCCCGCTCCCACGCCGATGATCCGGCCGATCATCTCGTGGCCCAGGACCATGGGGAGCATCTCCGGCATGGGCATCTTGCCCTGCCAGATTTCAACGTCGGTGCCGCACAGCGTGGCGTTGACGATCTCGACGAGCACGGCGCCCGGCTCAAGCTCGGTGGGAAGCCGGAGCTCCTGCAGCTGCACATCGGCGTTGAACTCGACGAGGACGGCGGCCTCGGTGGAGGTGGGCAGGGCCATGGAAGCTCCTTAGATGGTGCGGGTTGTTCGGCGGCCCGAAGGTGTGACGTGGGCCACCGGTGTGGGTTAGTCTACAGATGTTGACGCAAATCGAAACCCACCCCAGGAGACCTCCCGTGAGCACCCCCTCCCAGCCCGCCGACCTCGTCCTGCGCGGCGGCGTCATCCGCACCCTCGACGCCGCGGGAACGGTGGCGAGCGCGCTCGCCGTCGCCGGGGAGCGGATCGTCGCGGTGGGGTCTTCCGAGGCGGCGGCCACATGGATCGGGCCGCAGACCCGGGTCATCGAGCTGGACGGCACCTGCGTCCTGCCCGGCATCAACGACTCGCATCTGCACGGCGCCTGGCTCGGCGCGCTCTGGCCCGCCACGCTCTTTGGCGCCCCGGCGGCCGGGGGTGAGGCGGCCGCACTGGCCGCAGACTCCCCCGACGGCCCGATCGCTCCAGAACTGCCGCAAGATTCCGGCCATTCCGAAGCGAACGCGCAGTCCAGCGAAACGAGCAGCCCCGCGGCGTCGGGCCTGGAGGGCGAGAACCACGGCGCCCAGCCGCGCCTGGTCAACTCCGAGGCCGAGCTGCGCTCAGCGATCCTGCGCACCCAGCGCATCGCCGCCTCGCTCGGCATCACGAGCTACACCGAGCCGGGCCTCGGCCCGGGCGAGGACGACGGCCCCACCGGCGTCTTCGGCACCGCCACCCTGCGCGCCTACCGCGCGCTCGCCGAGGCGGGCGAGCTCACGGCGCGCGTCTCCGCGCTGGCGCTGTTTGGGCTGCTCGACGGCGCGTCAACGGCGGAGGCGTTCGAGGCCGGTTTGGCGGGGCTCCAGGAGACGGTGGGCGGGCCCGTCGGGGCCGGTGCCGCGGCCGAGGACCCCGCCGCGTTCTGGCGCGTGCTCGGCGTCAAGGTCTTCGCCGACGGCATCCCGCCGGCCCGCAACGCGTGGATCCACGGCTGCTACCCCGAGGGCGGCTCGGGCGGCCTGCTCGTCGAGGCGGCGACCACGGCGGAGGCGGCCGAGGCGCTGCGCGCCATGATCGCGGCGGCCCACGCGCGCGGCCTGCAGGTGGCCGTCCACGCGACGGGAGACCGAACCCTCGACGAGCTCGCCGCCGCGCTCGGCGAGCTGGATTCAGCCGATCCGGGCTCGGTGGCGGCGCTGCGCCACTACGTCATCCATGGGGACCTGGCCTCCGCCGCGGCAGTCCGGGAGCTGGGCCGGCTCGGCGCCGGCTTCAACACGCAGCCCGTCATCTCCGAGACCACGGCTGAGTGGCTCGCCGGCGCGGTGGGCGCCGAGGCCGCCGCGCGGGCGTGGCCCCTCGCCGAGGTGCTGGAGGCCGGGATCCGCCTGGCGCTCACCTCCGACGCCCCGGTCGTGGCGCCCGATTGGCGCGCCACGCTGGCCGCCGCCGACCGCTGGATGGGCCCGGCCGAGGACGCGGCCGCGCGCGCCGAGCTGCTGCTTCACACCGTGACGACCGCCGGCGCCTGGCAGGACCATGCCGAGGACGCAAAGGGTGTGCTGCGCGTGGGGATGCTCGCCGATCTGTGCGTGCTGGCCGCGGATCCGGTGGCCGCCGGGATCCAGGCCCTGCCGGGGATCGAGATCACCCACACCGTGGTGGGCGGAAGCGTGGTGCACTCCCCCGAGGCCCCGGCGGTGCCCTAGCCGCTCGCCGGGCGCAGACTTTGCGTGCCGTGCGCCGTGAAGGACGGCCGCTTCACGGCGCACGGCACGCAAACTTTTTGGGTGGCAGGGCCAGAACGCACGACGGCGCCCGGCCGGGTCCGCATTGCCCGTTCCGTTGGGCCCGTTCCGCTGGGAGCGGAGCGGCCTCCCTCCCCCGGGGCGCGCGGCGCTAGCCTCGCCGCATGGACGCGAGCAAGCACACCCCACCCCTGTGGCGCGAGGCCGTCGGCGAGGCCCTGCGGGACCAGCGCCACGAGCTCGGCCGCCGCCTCGTCGACGTGGCGGGCGATGCCGGCGTCTCGCCGCAGTACCTCTCCGAGCTTGAGCGTGGCCTCAAGGACCCCTCCTCCGAGATGCTCGACGCCGTGGCGGGGGCCTTGGGGCTGGACACCGCGGAGCTTGGCTTCCGGGCCGCCGCTCGCCTGCGCCGGGCGGCCAGGGAGGCGGAGCTGTTCTCGCTCGCGGCGGCCGTACGGCGCGGCGATGCGCTGCCGGGCGTCGCGCTCGGCCCCTCTGCGGCGGGCACCGACCCGCTGCTCGAGCATCCGCTCGGCTCCGCGGACCCGGCCGCCACCCCGTGGGGCGGCGCCGGCGAGGCCTTCCTGCTCGCCGCCTGAGCGTCCCTTCACGCCCGACAGTCACGCCCCTCCGGTATCCGCCCCCGCGCCGCGGCGGGCCGCGACCGCCCGCGCCGAGCGCGCGGGCGGTCAAGCCACCTCAGGCCGCGCGCCGGGTCTCGATCACCTCGTCCGCCACGCCGTAAGCCACGGCATCGGCGCCGGGAAGCACCAGCGCCCGGTCCGTGTCGGCCCGGAGCGCCTGAACGCCGCGCCCCGTGTACCCGGCCAGCAGGCCCTCCACCACTGAACGCACGCGCTCGATCTCCTCGGCCTCCGGGATCAGGTCCGGGATGGCGCCGCGGGCCTCGGCGACCGGCTGGTGCAGCACCACACGCGCGTGGGGAAGCAGGAGCCGGCGCCCGGGTTCCGCCGAGGCCAGCAAGAGCGCGGCGGCACCGGAGACCTGCCCCACCACCGTCGCGGCGACCGGGGACCGGACGTAGCGCAGGGTGTCGTGCACCGCGAGCACCGCGGACTCCGCCCCGCCCGCGGCGTTAAGCACGAGGTCGATGGGCGCCTGCGGAGACACGCTCTCCAGGTGCAGCAGCTGCGCGATCACCGAGTTCGCCACGTCGTCGTCCACCGGCGTGCCGATGTAGACGATGCGCTCGGAGACCAGGCGAGAGAACACGTCGGTGACGCGCTCGGAACCGTTCGCTGTCCGCTCCACCACATGGGGCACCACATACGTGCTCATCGCAGGCTCCCCTGCCCCGCGGCCGTCGCGGAACTGCCGGCCAAACCAACCCTCCGCTTCGTGTTCAGGACCGACGCGACGTCGCGCACCACCTCATCGATGAAGCCGTACTCGAGGGCGCCGGAGGCGTCCCAGATGCGGTCGCGCTGCGAGTCGGCGGTGACGCGCTCCAGGGGCTGGCCCGTGTGCCGCGCGATGATCCCGAGGACCGTGTCTCGCGTGGTGCGCAGGTGCTCGGCTTGCAGGGCGATGTCGACCGCGGAGCCGCCGAAGCCCGCCGAGCCCTGGTGGAGCAGGACGGTCGCGTGCGGGAGGGCGAAGCGCTTGCCCGGCGTGCCGGCGGAGAGCAGGAACTGGCCTGCCGAGTAGGCCATGCCGAGCGCGAGGGTGCGGACGTCGTTGGGGATGAGTTCCATGAGGTCGGCGATCGCGAGCATGCCGGGGACGGAGCCGCCCGGCGAATTGATCGCGAGGACGATGTCCGCGGCGGCGTCCTCTTGGGAGAGGAGGAGTAGCTGCGAGCAGATGGTCGAAACGTTGTCGTCCTCGAGGGCGCGGTCAAGCAGGATGATGCGGCGGCCGAGCAGTCCGGCGGCGATCTGGGCATCGAGGGCCTGCGGCGGGGTCTGGTTCTGGTTCATGCACCAAGTCCAGCCCCGGAGCGGTGGCCGCGGGAACGGCGCGCGGCTGGCGGCGGATCCGCGCTGGGTGGTTCCGCTGGGGGCGGCACGGTGCATCG
>JALAHE010000307.1 GCA_022712075.1 Galactobacter sp. | reverse complement strand
TCGTGACGGCGGTCAGCGCCGCGACGCCCATGCCGAGGGCCGCCACCGCCATGGCGACGACGAGCCCGCGCGAACTTCCCTCCTTCTGGACGCGTCCGGCGAACTGCTGGGTCACGAAGCCGCAGCCAAGCGCCACGAGGGTCATGAGGCCGGAGAAGCCGATCGGGGCGCCGGCGACCTTGCCCATGAGCAGGTTCGGGAGGATGGCGTAGGCCACGGCGTTGGTGCCGAAGATCCAGGCGGCCATGGGGACGACCACGAACAGGAAGCGGCGTTCGCCCGCCGCCGGGACCTTGAGCGCGTCGGAGAGGCGCGTGGGAACGGCGTGCCCGTGTCCCGGGCCAGCGGTCTCGGGGGCGGGCAGCTGCCAGAGCCCGCACAGCACGCACAGGGCGATGTTGACGATGTAGGGCGTGGCGGTCGGGGCGGGGCCCCACTGCGCCAGGCCCGCCGCGACGGCGGCGCCGAGGGCAAAGCCGACCGTGAGGGAGACGGAACCGCGGCGGGCGCCGGCCAGCGCCGTCGCCTTCGGGTCGAACGGCGCGCCCGAGAGCTCCTTGATCCACGAGCTGCCGACCGCCATCGCGAGGCCGAGGGCCAGGCCGGTCAGGAGCCGGCCGGCCGCGAGCAGGCCCACGGAGTGCGGGCCGATCGCGAGCAGGAGCGAGCCGAGGCCCGCGATGAAGGGCGCCGGGAGCATGAGGGCGCGGCGCCCGAAGCGATCGGAGGCCGGCCCGCCGAGCAGCAGCCCGGGGATGATGCCGAGCACGTAGACGCCCAGGAGCATGTAGACCGTGGTGGGGTCCATGTGGTCGAGCTGGCGGTACATGACGAGCAACGGCGTGAATTGGTTGCCTCCCCACGCGACGGCGAAGAGGCCGGCCGCCACGCGGAACCACGGGCGGGCGAGAAGGGACGGGGACGAGGACATGCGTGGAACGGCTTTCGGGGTGGTGTCGCGTCGTGGGGCACGACGGCGGGTGGTGGCGTGAGGGGAGCGAGGGAGGCCAGGCGCGCGGCTTAGGTCTCGAGGAGGCGGCGGTGCACCGTGCTCAGGTGTTCGCGCAGGCGCTGCTCGAAGAGGAGCGGGTCACGCCGCTCGACGGCCTCGATGAGCCCGGCGTGCTGCGCAAGCACGAGCTGCGAGGAGTCCTTGCGGCGCCAGAGCGAGCGCGTGGACATGCGGCGCTCATGGTCGGCGAGGGAGTCCTGGAAACCGAGCAGCAGCGTGTTGCCGCCCGCCTCGACGATGGCTCGATGGAAGGCGAGGTCGTGCTCGGCGAAGGCCGCGAGGTCATCGGTGGTGTGCGCCCCCTGCTGCTCCTCGAGCCGGCGCCGCATGGCCTCCGCCAGCTCGTCGGTGCGTTCCTGCGAGCCGCTCGCGGCGCGGACCCCCGAGGTTTCGACAAGCAGGCGCGCCTCGAGGACGTCGCGCGCCTCGCCCGGTTCCGGCGGGACCACGAGGGCGCCGCGTTTGGGATACAGGCGCAGCCATCCCTCCACCTGCAGCCGAAGAAAGGCTTCGCGCACGGGCGTGCGGCTGATGCCGAGCCGCGTCGCCACGTCGCCCTCGGAGAGCATGCTTCCGGCGGGGAAGTCGCCGTCGAGGATGGCCGTCTTGGTGGCGGTGTACGCCGCCTCGGCCGCGCTGGGTGCCGGGGTGCCCGGGGTGGCCCCCGCGTCGTCGTGCAACATCACGCCTCACCTTCCGAACAACATAGATACAAGATGTGTCCATGATAGGCCCCGGGGTGCGGTCAAGCGCGCCCCGGGGCCGGAGTGTGAGCGAGCAGACGCGGTCCGAGCGCTAGGAGTCGCGGTGGCCGGGGGCGGAGGGGACCACCTCGACGACCGGCGGCGCCGGCACGCCGCGGGCGGCGAAGGTGCCGGCGATCGCGGCGCCGACCTCGGGTAGCAGCCCGCGGGGAACCAGCGCGAGGGCCGAGCCGCCGAAACCGCCGCCCACCATGCGGGCGCCGAGCGCTCCGGCCCCGTTGGCCGCCTCCACGATGGCATCCAACTCGGGGACGGAGACCTCGAAATCGTCGCGCAGGGAGGCGTGGGAGGCGCTGATGAGCCCGCCGATTTCCCGCGCCTCGCCCTCCCTGACGAGCCGCACGGTGTCCAACACGCGCGCGTTCTCGGTGACGACGTGCCGGGCGCGGCGGAACAGGAGGGGGCCAAGCCGCTCGCGGTGCTCCTCGAGCAAGGCGAGGTTGGCGTCGCGCAGCGAGGCCACGCCCAAGACCTGGGCCGCCACCTCGCACTGCGCCCGACGCTGCGCATAGCCGCCGTCGGCGAGGTTGTGGTGTACCCCCGAGTCGGCGACCAACACGGCAAGCCCCGCTGCCGCGAAGCCCAGCGGCACCGGCGTGGCCTCGCCGCCTCGGCAATCCAGCAGCAGCGCGGCGTCGGAGGGCGAGAGCAGCGAGGCGAGCTGGTCGAGGATGCCGGTCGGGGCCCCGACCATCTCGTTTTCGGCCCGGCGCCCCGCGGCCGCCAGCTGATGCCGGTTCAGGCGCAGGTGGCCGAGGTCGTTGAGCGCCAACGCCGTGGCGCATTCGAGCGCCGCGGAGGAGGAGAGACCGGCCCCGGTGGGCACGTCCGAGGCGATCGCGAGGCTCAAGCCCTCCGCGAAGAGGTGCTCGCCGCGCACCTCCCGGATGGCCCAGAGCACGCCGAGCGGGTAGGCAGCCCACCCCTCAACGCTTCCACGAGTCAGGGCCGAGGCCGCGAAGTCAACCACGCCTTGACGCTGCGCCGAGACCAGCACGAGCCGCCCGTCGCTGCGCGGCGATACCGCCACGGCGGTGCGCTGGGGGATGGCGAAGGGCAGGGCGAAGCCGTCGTTGTAGTCGGTGTGCTCGCCGATCAGGTTCAGGCGCCCGGGGGAGGACCACACGCCCTGCGGGGGCTCGCCGAAGGTCTCGAGAAACAGCTCGCGCGCCAGCGTTCCGGCGCTCATGCCTGCGCCCCGCCACGCCGATCGGAAGCGTCTCGGGGCGAACCGGCGTCCCTCGCCGCGGGTGGCTCCGTCCACGCGGCGTCGGCCCGCCCGAGGGCCTCCCGCAGGGCGGCGGCCGCTGCCTCGGGAACGACGTCACCGACCCAGGCGCCCATCGCCGCCTCGGAGCCCGCTGTGAACTTGAGGCGCTGGGCGCTGCGGCGCGGGGACGTGAAGCGCAGCTGGAGGCGCACCTCGTCGCGCCCCGCCGTGACCGGCGCCTGGTGCCACGCCGCGATGTAGGGAAGCGGCTCGTCGAAGAGCGCGTCGAGCGCGCGGATGAGGCGGGGCACCAGGCGGGAGAGCTCCTCCCGTTCGGCGGGGCTCGTGGCGGCAAGATCGGGGACGTTCCGGTGCGCCGTCACGTGCACCTCGTAGGGCCAGTGGGTCGCGTGCGGGACGTACGCCGTGAAGTGCTCGCCCGCAATCAGCACGCGTTCGCCGCGGCGCTCCTCGCGCAGCACGGTGTCGAAGAGGCCTGGGCCGAAGGCCTCGATCTGGCGCAGCAGAGCAGCCGTGTGCGGTGTGACGTACGGATAGGCGTAGATCTGCCCGTGCGGGTGGTGAAGCGTCACGCCGATCTCCTCCCCGCGGTTCTCGAAAGGGAAGACCTGCTCCACTCCCGGGAGAGCGGAGAGCTCGGCCGTGCGGTGCGCCAGCGCCTCGATCACGGTGCGCGCCCGCGCCGCGCCCAGGGTGCCCAGCGACCCCGTGCGTTCGGGGGCAAAACACACCACCTCGCAGCGACCCACCGCCTCGGCCTCGCGGCCCCAGCCCGGCGCGTCGAGGCCGACGCCGCCGAGGGGGCGCTCGGGGTCGCCGAGGCCGGGACCGAAGGAGGGTGAGCGGTTCTCGAACACCGCGACGTCGTAGCGATCCGGGATCTCCGAGGGATTGCTCGGCGTCTGCGGCGCGAGCGGATCCAGCTCGGCCGGCGGCAGGAAGGCCCGCCCCTGCCGGGCGGCGGCCACCGTGATCCAGTCGCCGCTGAGCGGGTCCCGGCGCATCGTGTTGGTCGCCGGCCGCGCGTCGAGCCGACGTTCGTCCCGGCGTCGCTGCGGAGGCAGGCCGGAGCCGGCGTCGTCGAAATACAGCAGCTCGCGGCCGTCGGCGAGACGATCGCGGATCAGCCGGACGCCGGCGCCGACGGGGTGGGGATCCTGAGGCAAGGGGTGCTCCTGGAGAAGGCTGGCGGAGGGTGGGAGGTGCTGGCTAGTCGAAGAGCTCGATGAACTGTTCGCTCTCCCCGAGATCGGGAGCGCTCTCCCACGTGGGGAGCTCGCCGATCCTTCGCATCTCTAGCAGGGTGAGAGTGTTGCGGCCGGCCTGCAAGAAGGGGGCGGGAACGTACAGCGTTCGCTGGGGTCCGACCTCGTCGTAGCGCCCGAGCAGCTGCCCATTGACCCACACGTAGCCGCGTCCCCACCCGGGCAGGCGCAGATGCCCGTCCAGGGCCGCGTCGAGGTGCACCTCGGCCACGGCAACGTGGCCGCCCAAGGCACTCGACCCGGCGAGCGGGGCGCCGCCACGGGCCGGCGCGAGGGTGGCGGGGTCGACGGACTCCAAGTCCACGGGGAGCACCTCCCACCCCGTGATGCGGCGCCGCTCGATGCGCGCCGGGCCAAGCAGCCCCTTGCGCTCGCCGAGCAGCTGGCCGTAGTTGATGTGCCCGTAGGCCTCGACGAGCACGTCGACGCGGTGCCGCTGCCCGTCGCCGTCGAGCTCCACGCCGGAGGCCGCGGATTCGGCGTCGAAGGCGGCCACCGCCACCCCGTCAACCCACACGGTGGCCAGGTCGCGCAGGCCCTCGAAGACGAGCGGGGCGCCGCCGCGGGGGAGGATCGGGTGAGCGGTGTAGCGCACCAGGCCGGAGCCTAGCCCGAGCTCCTCGAAGCTCGGCGGCACGGGAAGGCTCGACGACGGGCCGGAGGCCCCGTGGGCGGGCAGGGCCAGTTCAGCGGTACCGACCCAGGCAAACGCCTCGGCGGGCGAGACGAAGCGCGGTGCGGCCGGGGGTGCCGGCGGCGTCGTGCCGAGCCGGGCCGTGATGACCTCCCGCAGCGCGTGCCACTTCGGCGTGAGCGTGCCGTCCTCGGCGATGGGCGCGTCGGAGTCGTAGCTCGTGATGGTTGGCTGCAGGACGCCGTCGTGGTTGGCGCCGGCCCAGAGCCCAAAGTTGCTGCCGCCGTGCGCCATGTAGATGCTGACCGAGCCGTTGGCAGCGAGCATTGCGTCCACATCGGCCGCCACCGACTCCGGGGTGCGCACGTGGTGCTTCTCGCCCCAATGATCGAACCAGCCGTTCCAGTACTCGGCGCACATCAGCGCGGTGCCGGGCCGGCGGGCCTCGAGCAGCGCGAAGGAGGCCTGAGGCCGCGAGCCGAACGTGGCGGTGGCCAGGGATCCGGTCAACGCGCCGCCGTCCTGCATGAGCTCCGTGGGCCCGTCGGCCGTATACAGCAGCTCGGTCGCCCCGTGGCGCACGAGCGCCTCGCGGTTGAACTCCATGAACTCGGCATCGTCAGCGTAGGAGCCGTACTCGTTCTCAATCTGCCAGGCAACGATGGGCCCGCCGCCGGCCGATTGGAGGTGGGTGAGTCGCGGCATGAGCACCGAGAACCACTCCTCGACCGCGTCGGTGTAGGCGGGGTCGGAGGTGCGCAGGGCGATCCCCGGGCGGCCCGTGAGCCAGGCGGGGAGCCCGCCGTTGTCCCACTCGGCGCAGATGTACGGGCCGGGGCGCACGATGACGTCCAGCCCGCGCTCGCCGGCGAGCTCAACGAAGCGAGGGAGGTCACGCCAGCCGCTGAAGTCCACCTGCCCGCGGCGTTCCTCGTGGAAGTTCCAGGCGACGTAGGTGTCGAGCGTGTTAGCGCCCATGGCCGCAAGGCGGTCGAGTCGATCCCCCCACTGCTCGGGATGCACCCGGAAGTAGTGGATCGAGCCGGAGACGATCTGGTGGGGGACCCCGTCGCGCAGGAGGCCGCCCTCGATCAGTGAAAGGCGCGTCACTTGATGGCTCCGGCGGTCAGGCCCGCGCGCCAGAAGCGCTGCAGGGAGAGGAAGGCGATGACGAGCGGGATCACGGAGAGGAAGGCGCCCACGATGATCAGGCCGGCCGGGGCCTGCTGGCCGTTGGAGCCGGCCCAGCCCACCAGACCCACGGTGACCGGCTGCATCGAGGTGTCGTTGAGGACCATGAGGGGCAGAAGGTAGTTGTTCCACACCTCGACGAACTGGAACAGGAAGATCGTCACGAGCGCGGGGGCCATCATGGGGACCCCGAGCCGGAAGAAGATCTTGCCCTCGCTCGCACCGTCAATGCGGGCTGCCTCGATGACCTCGTCGGGGACCGACTGCGCGGCGAAGACGCGGGCCAGGTACACACCGAACGGCGACACCACGCTGGGCAGGATCACGGCGAGCGGGTTGTTGAGCAGCCCCGCGGAGTTGAACATGAGGAACAGCGGCAGCGTGAACATCACCTTGGGGATGAGCACGGCGGCCAGGATGATGCCGAACACGAGGCCCCGCGCGCGGAACTGGTATTTGGCCAAGGCGTAGCCGGCCATGGCGGAAAGCAAGGTGCCGATCACGGCCGAGATGCCCGCGTAGGCGATGGAGTTGAGCATCCACCGCAGGAAGATGCCGTCGTTGATCTCAAACAGGGCCTTGACGTTGCCGAAGAAGTCGAAGCCGTTGAACCACAGGCCCGGCTCCTCGAACTGGCGCCCGCCCGGCTTGATGGAGGCCATGACCATCCACCACAGGGGGAGCAGGAAGTAGATCGCGGAGAGCGTGAGGATCGCGATGACGCCCCAGCGGCTCAGCGTGGAGGGGCGGTTGGGGTCCAGGCGACGGCGGGCCGAGGCCTGGGAGCGCGGCGAGTCGGCGGGCACGGGGGCCGGCGTGGGCTCGGTGGCTGTCGTGCTCACTTGTCGCCTCGATTCGTGATCTTGAAGAAGGTGATGCTCAGGACGCCCACGAGGACCGCGATGACCACGGCCTGCGCCGCGGCGTACGGGTAGTTCTGCGCGGCGGCCTGCGCCTGCGCTGACATGAGCGGCGTGAAGGACTTGGTGATGCTGCCGCCCGAGAGGGGCTGCAGCACGGCCGGCTCGTTGTAGAGCTGGGCCGAGCCGATGATCGAGAAGATCGTCGTGAGGATGAGGGCCGGGCGGACCATGGGGATCTTGATGCTCCAGGCGATGCGCCACGAGGACGCACCGTCCAGCCTGGCCGCCTCGATCACCTCGGTGGGCACGGTCTGCAGCGAGGAGTAGATGATCAGCATGTTGTAGCCGGTCCAGCCCCACGTGACGGTGTTGGCGACCGACCACAGGACCCAGGAATCGCTGAAGAACGGGAGCGTGAAGCCGAAGGCCTCCTGCAGCGCGTTGTTGAGGGGGCTCGTCACGGGGGAGTAGAGGAAGGACCACATGACGGCGGAGATCACGCCGGGGACGGCGTAGGGGAGGAACGCCGCGAGGCGGTAGAAGCCCTTGAGCTTGGCCGAACGGGAGTCGATCAGCAGCGCCAGGAAGAGCGCGAGGCCCAGCATGATCGGCACCTGCACCACGCCGAAGAGCACCACGCGGCCCAGCGAGGCGATGAAGTCGGCGTCCCCGAGGAGTCGGCCGTAGTTGAAGCCGGGATCAAAGGTCAGGGTGGGGGCGCTGAGGCCCAGGCCGGAGCGCTGCAGCTTGAAGAGGCTCTGCACCACGGCGAAGCCGAGGGGAACCAGGTACATCAGCAGGAACAGGAGCGCGAACGGCAGGAGGAAGAGCCAGGCCGAGCGGGTTGCCCGACGGCGGGCGCCTCCCGAGGTGCGAAGCGTTGGCGTGGTCATGGGTGTCCTTGGATCCAGGGGGTGCGGGCTGCGAAAAAGGGGAGGGAGGGGCGGCTGGCGCCGCCCCTCCCTCGGTGGGTCACTCAGCGACGCTGAGGCCCTGCGCCTTCAGGTCGGAGACGGTCTTCTCCTGGGTGGCCTTGGTGGCCTCCTCGAAGGTCTGCGTCCCGCTCCAGGCCTTGCCCAGCTGATCATCGAGCGTCTTCACGGTCTCGGGCATGTTCGGGCCCCAGGTCCAGCCGGTCACGACCTTGCCGGAGGCGTCCTTGAACACGTCGTAGATCTTCTGGCCGCCGAAGTACTCGTCCGGCTTGGAGAGCGCGGGCAGGTCCAGCAGGGCGGTGGCGGCCGGGTACAGGGCCGCCGAGTCAACGAGGCCGGAGAAGGCGTCCTTGTCGGTGCTCATCCAGTGAGCGAAGGTCCAGGCGGCCTCCGGATCGGAGCAGCCCTTCAGGACGGCGGTGGCGGAGCCGCCCACGTTGCCCACGGCGGTGTCGCCGGCGTTCCACTGCGGCATGGGAGCCACGGCCCAGTCGCCGGAGCCGCCCTTGGCGTCACCCTTCAGGATGCCGGCGATCCAGACGGCGCCCACGTGGGTCGCGATGGTGCCGTCGGAGAGGCCCGTGTACCAGGACTGATCCCACATGGGGGCCTTGGAGATGACGCCATCCTTGACGAGGCCGTCCCAGTAGGCCGAGACCTTGTTGGTGGCGTCCGAGGAGATGGAGACCTTCCAGGAATCACCCTCCACGCCGAACCACGGCGCCGAGGCCTGCCAGTTGAAGCCGGCGAAGTCGTAGTTGAGGTAGCTCGAGGTGAGCGAGACCTTGCCCGAGGACTTCTCCTTGAGCGTCTTGCCGGCCTGCTGGTACTCGGCCCACGTGGTGGGGACGGCGATGCCGTACTTCTCGAAGACCTTCTTGTTGTAGAACATGGCCATGGGGCCCTGGTCGACCGGTGCGCCGTAGATGGCGTCCCCGATCTTCACGGAGTTCCAGGCACCGGGGGCGAATTCGGACTCGGAGGCCTTGGCATAGCTGGAGACGTCCTCGAGGGCGCCCTGTGCGGCGAAGGAGGTCAGCGTCTCGTAGCCGACCTGGGCGAGGCAGGTGCCCTGGTTCGCCTTGACCGAGTTGAGCATCTTCTCGTAGCCGCCCTTGGCGCCGGGGGAGATCTCTTCGTACTTGACCTTGATCGCGCTCTGCGAGGAGTTGAAGGCCTCGACGGCCTTGTCGTAGCCCGGGGCCCATCCCCAGAAGGTGATCTCCTTGACCGCGGCGGAGGAGCCGCCGGTGGCGGAGCTGCTCGCGCCAGACGCGCTGCCCGAGGTCGAGGTGTTAGCGCTACCAGAACCCCCGCCGCACGCTGCAAGCGAGAGGGACAGGATGGCGGCGCCAGCGGCAAAGACCGCGGTGGCTTTCTTGCGCTGCATGGTGACTCCTTTGGCGATTTACCGGGGCTTCCTTGAGAGGCTCTTTCGCCGTTCTCACCGTTCCCCCGAGTGATGGTGACCATGCTCACACAGAATGTTAGCGATAACAAGAGGTGGATTTGAAAGAAGTTCATCTGCCAGACTTGCCGAGGTCAGGACACCGGTCGTGGCGAAGGAGGATGGCGATGCCAAGGGCGAGTGAAGCCGCACGCGGGCCGAACATGGCGCAGGTGGCTCAGCGGGCGGGCGTGTCGGCCCAAACGGTGTCCCGCGTGCTCAGGGGGCTCGAGAACGTGCAGCCTGCCACCAGGAAAAAGGTGGAGGCGGCGGTGCAGGCCCTCGGCTACCGCGTGAACGGCGCGGCGCGGGCCCTCTCCTCCGGGCGCACGCAGATGCTCGGCCTGATCGAGGTCCCCTCGGTGAACTACTCGAGTGCGGCGATCGGGCACGGGGTGGAATTGGCGGCCCGTGAGGCCGGCTACTCGGTGACGATCTCGGCGACCACCTCCTCGCATCCGCAGGACGTGGCCTCCGCGTTCGCGCGCCTCGAGGAGCAGGGCGTGGACGGCGTCATCCTGGCGATCCCGACCCGGTCCTCGACGAGTGACCTTGGCTCCTTTGCCGCCCGCATCCCCACGGTCTCCCTGGATGGCTCGCTCGAACGGGGGGCGCAGGTGGTAGCCGTGGATCAGCACAAGATCGGGCGGCTGGCCACCGAACACCTTCTCGATCTTGGGCACCCCAGCGTCTGGCACGTCTCCGGCCAGCGGGGCTGGGTCGACGCAGACGCGCGCGAGGCCGGGTGGCTCGAGGTGCTCGACGAGCGCGGCATCGAGGCGCCGCCGGTGCTGCGGGGGGATTGGTCCCCGCGCTCGGGGGAGAAGGCGGGGGAGCTGCTGGCCCGCATGCCCGAGGTGAGCGCCGTGTTTGTTGCAAGCGACGAGATGGCCTTCGGCGTGATGTCCGCCCTGACCTCCAGGGGGCGCCGCGTTCCCGAGGACGTCTCGGTGGTGGGGGTCGACGACATCGCCCTCGCCGCCTATGCGACGCCGCCGCTGACGACGGTCGCGCAGTCGTACGAGGCGCTGGGCGCTCGGGCGGTCCGGCACCTGCTCGCGCGGCTGGAGGGGACGGAGGATGAATCGGTCGGCGAATCGATCGTTCCCGAGCTCTTGGTGAGGTCGAGTACCCACCCGTGGTCATGAGCATTGCTTTTTATGGGGTAAGCTATTGGAGGACGTTCAAGGGAAACCAAAGACGTTCACCGGGCTATGGCGCAGGTTGGTAGCGCGCTTGACTGGGGGTCAAGAGGTCGTGGGTTCAAATCCCGCTAGCCCGACCACCAAGGGTCGGATCCGTGATGGATCCGGCCCTTTTTGGCGTTCCCAGCAAAGATCTTTCGTGACACTCTATTCATCCATTCGATGGATCAATACGCTGTGGCCATGGACACACGCCAGATTCCCGCTCATCGCGACCTGACCCTGGACCTCGCCCGGGTCGTTTGTGTTGTGGTGGTCGTCTTCGTGCACCTGGCCCTCGTGGGCGTGGGGCGCAACGCGGACGGCTCCCCGTATTTCGTGGCACCCACCGAGGGGACCGCGTGGATCAATCCGGCCACGTGGGTCGCGGAGATCATGCCGCTGTTCTTTGTCATCGGCGGCTTTGCAGCCCGGGTCGGCTGGGCGTCTACGTTGGCCAAGGGCGGCGGCGCGGGCGACTTCGTTCGCGCTCGCCTGCGCCGCCTCGCTCGCCCCGCCCTGCCCCTGTACTGCTTCCTAGCGCTCGGCCTCGGGACGGCAACCCTGCTGGGCGTCGACCCGGCGCTGCTCAAGGCCGTGGCCATCCCGGTGGGCTCCGTCCTCTGGTTCCTCGGTGCCTTCATGATGGTGCAGGCCCTCGCCCCGTGGATGATCCGCCTGCACGAACGCGCGCCCTGGCTCACGCTCTGGGGGCTGCTCGCCGCCGCCTTCGTCACGGACGTGATCCGCCTCGTGGTGGGCATCTGGTGGCTCGGTCTCGGCCGCGTCCATCCCGATGGCTACGGCATCGGCGACGAGCTCTTCGGCCTGCCGAACATCGGCTTCGTGTGGCTCTTCTGTCAGCAGCTGGGCTTTGCCATGAAGGACGGCTGGTTTGCCGCGCGCTCCAAGGCTCAGCTGGCTGGGCTCCTCGTGCTGGGGTATGCGGCGGTGGGCGCCATGGTCTACTTCGGCGACTACTCGGCGAGCATGCTCAGCAATCAGTGGCCGCCCACGCTTCCCCTCGCGGCGCTCGGCCTCGCCCAGGCGGCGCTGCTCACCTTGCTCCACGGGCCGCTGACCCGGCTCATGGGCAAGCGGTGGGCGCAGGCCGCGGTCTTCCTCGTGGGCTCGAGGCTCATGTCCATCTACCTGTGGCACGTTCCCGTCATCGTGGCGCTCACGGGGGTGCAGCTGCTCCTCCCGTTGCCTATGCCCCACCCGGGCAGCGGGGTGTGGTGGGCCACCCGACCGCTCATGCTGATCCTCGTGCTGGCCTGCGTGTGGCTCCTTTCGCTCGCCACGGCGCGACTCGAACTCTCGGACGTGCGCGGCCCGGCACGGTTCGCCGTCCCGTGGGCCCTGCCGTGCGCCGTCGTGCTCTTCATCCTGCCCAGCGTGGCGATCGCGGTCTACGGGCTCGACGTCCTGCTCGCCGTGGCGGCCGTGCTCTGCACGGCCGCGAGCCTGGTGCTCAGCGGGACCCGCGCGAGCGTGGTGGCGGCTACGCCGCCCGC
>JALAHE010000306.1 GCA_022712075.1 Galactobacter sp. | reverse complement strand
CGCCGCCGTCGGCGGCCTGCTGCTGCCCCTGTCCAAGCTGCCTGGCCTCCTGGGCACGGCGGCCACCCTCCTCCCCTCCTCCGCCCTGGGCGAGGGCCTGCGCACCGCGCTGATCCACGGTCGCATCGATCCCACGAGCCTCCTCGTGCTGGTGGTCTGGTCGGTGCTCGGCACCGCCGCCGCCGTGCGCTGGTTCCGCTGGGAGTAAGACACATGAAGGACACCCTCTCCATGGCCACCACCGCCACCGCGACGTCGACGGGCATCTCCCGGACGGCCCACCGCCTCGCCATCGCCTCGCTGGTCTCGCAGATCGGCATCATCGTCACGGGCGGCGCCGTCCGCCTGACGGCCTCGGGCCTGGGCTGCGACAACTGGCCCAATTGCATGCCTGGCACCATGACTCCCGTGCCCGAATCCGGCATCCACGGCCTCATCGAGTTCGGCAACCGCCTGCTCACGTTTGTGCTCGTGGCCATCGCCATCGCGACCATCGCCTCTGTCTGGAAGGCGCGCAAGCAGTTCCCGAGCATCTTCTGGCGCTCCCTCGGCCTCCTCGCCATCATCCCGGTGCAGGCGGTCATCGGCGGCATCACGGTGTGGACCAAGCTCAACCCCTGGGTCGTCTCCCTGCACTTCCTGGCCTCCGCGGCGCTCGTCTGCATGGCCACGCTGCTCGTGAACCGCACGGGCCTGGCCTCCAACCCGCAGCCCGGCGGCATCACGGGCGGCCCCGTGGCCCCCACCCTCCGCACGCTCGGCTGGGCCATCTGGGTCCTCTCCGCCGCAGCCGTGGTGCTGGGCACCATCGTGACCGGCACCGGCCCGCACGCCGGCGACCCGCAGGCCCCGCGCCACGACTTCAACCCCGACCTCGTCACGCGCATCCATGTGGTGCCCGTGTACCTGCTCGTGGCCGCCGTGGCCGTCGCGATCTTCCTCGCCGTCCGCACCAACGCCCCCGCGCACCTGCGCCACGGCCTCTGGTGGATGGTGGGCGTGCTGGTCCTGCAGGCAGCCATCGGCTACACGCAGCACTTCACTGGCCTGCCCGTGCCGCTCGTGCTGGCCCACATGCTCGGCTCGGCGCTGCTCATGGTTGCCGCCACCAACGTCTGGGACCGCTCCACGGGGCTCGTGTCGGCCAAGTAACGCTCAACCAAGCATGAGGGCCGGTGCCCGCCTCGCAGTCCGCGAGGCGGGCACCGGCCGATTTCTTGTCCGCGTACTGACCAGTAGGTCCGGTTGATACACCCTGAGACGACAAAAATCGGACCATAGCCGGGTGCATACCGGGGGCCGGTGCACGGCCCCGTCCGCCGGCACCGGCCGCTTCCCTCGGCCCATGACTGCTCGACGGCGCGGGCTCGCCTCCCGCCGTCGGGGCGGCTACCGCACGGCGCGGCGACGCGCCGCCGCGCCTCACCCAGCCGTCCGCCGCCGGGCTGGCCCACCCTGGCCGTCACGCGCCCGGGCGACCCGACCACGCGCCGTCGAGCGCTTCCCACACCCTCTCCTCGCGTCTTTCTGGCGTCTCCGCAACAAAGAGGCGCGGAGACCCCAGAAAGACGCGAGACGCCGCCCGCGGTCACCACGCGCTGGAACGCAACGGGCCCGCGTCGACATGCGACGCGGGCCCGTTGGCTGAAGAAGACCGGTGGCGTTCCCTACAGCAGCGGCTGCCCCACGAAGGGATCGATCGCCACGGCGATGAAGAGGAAGGTCAGGTACAGGTTGGAGAAGTGGAAGACGCGCATGGCCTTGCGGTTGAGCGACTTCGGGTTGTGGTCGGTCTGGGCCTCGCCGTAGAGGCGGTGCGTCTCGGCGATGAACCATCCGCCCACCGCGAGCGAAACCACGGTGTAGACGATGCCCACCGCGCCCATGGGGATGAGCAGAAGCGAGCAGGCCACGGTGGCCCACGCGTACAGGACAACCTGGGCGGAGACGGTGCGGCCGGCGGCCACGGCGCCGAGCATGGGCAGCTCGGCGGCCTCGTAGTCGTCGGCGTACTTCATGGACAGCGGCCAGTAGTGCGAGGGCGTCCAGAGGAAGATCACGAGGAAGAGGACCACTGCTGGCCACTCGATGCGGTTCGTGACGGCGGCCCAGGCGATGAAGACGGGCATGCAGCCTGCAACGCCGCCCCAGACGATGTTCTGGGTGGTGTGGCGCTTCAGGATCAGCGTGTAGAAGACCACGTAGAGCAGGATCGCGACGACACCGAGCACGGCGGCGAGCAGATTGGTCCCCGCCCACAGGATCGCGATCGAGACGGCACCCACGATCCAGGCGAAGGCGAGCGCCTTACCCGGGGTGATCTCGCCTGTCACGAGCGGGCGGTTCTTGGTGCGCTTCATGATCTGATCGACGTCGCGATCGAAGTAGCAATTGAAGGCGCCGGCGGACCCGGCGGCGAGGGCGCCGCCGGCCATCGTGGCGACCATCGTGATGACGTCCGGCCAGCCGCGCTGCGCGAGCAGCATCGTGGGCAGGGTCGTCACGAGGAGCAATTCGATGACGCGGGGCTTCGTGAGCGCCACGTACGCCTTCGACTTGCGAGAGATGAACGCCCCCAGGGCCTCGCCGGGCTGACGGATCGACAGATCCGTCCGCTGCGGCGCCGCTGGGGCGGTGGTGGTGGACATGCGCATGGACCTCTTCAACGGCACAGGTGATCCCACTCAGTCTACAGCGTGTAGAACACGCGGGCGCGGCGGCGGTCGCGTGAGCCGGATGACGCCACGAGGTGACGCAATGTATCTGTGCGATGGGGGCATCGGCGTTAGGGTGGAGCACGGTAAGCGTCCAGGGCAGCACGACACCGCATCCCTGCGCCGTCGTGACCCGCCCTCCGCCTCAGCCAGGCCTGCCCAATCAATGCGGCAGGCGAAGCCCGGATTCTCGGAGGAAACCAAGGTGTCTAACACTGAGACCTCGCTCGTGTGGAGCGAAGCAGACCAGCGCGCCGTCGACACCGCGCGTGTCCTGGCCGCCGACGCGGTCGAAAAGGTCGGCAACGGCCACCCAGGCACCGCGATCTCGCTGGCCCCCGCCGCGTATCTGCTCTTCCAGCGCCACCTGCGCCACGATCCCTCCGATGCCGATTGGCTCGGCCGCGACCGCTTCATCCTCTCCCCCGGCCACACCTCGCTCACGCTGTACCTGCAGCTCTTCCTCTCCGGCTACGGCCTGGAAATGAAGGACCTCGAGGCGCTGCGCACGTGGGGCGCCCTCACCCCGGGCCACCCGGAGTACGGCCACACGGCCGGCGTGGAGATGACCACGGGCCCGCTGGGCCAGGGCCTCGCCACCTCGGTTGGCTTCGCCTACGCGCAGCGCCGCCTGCGTGGCCTCTTCGACGCCGAGGCGCCCGCAGGCACCTCGCCGTTCGACCACCGCGTCTACGTCATCGCCTCCGACGGCGATCTGCAGGAGGGTGTCACGGCCGAGGCCAGCTCGCTCGCCGGCCACCAGCAGCTCGGCAACCTCGTGGTCATCTACGACGACAACAAGATCTCCATCGAGGACGACACCGACGTGGCGTTCACGGAGGACGTGCTGGCGCGCTACGAGGCGTACGGCTGGCACACCCAGAAGGTGGACTGGACCAAGACCGGCGAGTACGTCGAGGACCTGGGCGAGCTCGACGCCGCCATCAAGGCGGCCGAGGCCGAGACCTCCAAGCCCTCCATCATCTCCCTGCGCACCATCATCGGCTGGCCCTCGCCCGGCAAGCAGAACACTGGCGGCATCCACGGCTCCAAGCTCGGCGCCGAGGAGCTCGCCGGCCTGAAGACCGTGCTCGGCTTCGATCCTGAAGCTCACTTCGCGATCGACGCCGACGTGCTGGCCCACGCCCGCTCCGTCTCGGAGCGCGGCGCGGCCGCCCACGCCGAGTGGGATGCCTCGATGGCCGCCTGGCGCGAGCGCACCTCCCCCGAGCTGGTCGCCGAATACGAGCGCATCACGCGCGGCGAGTTCCCCGACGGTTGGCTGGATTCCCTGCCGGTCTTCGAGTCCGGCAAGGCCGTCTCCACCCGCGTTGCCTCGGGCCAGGTCATCAACGCCGTGGCCCCCGTGCTGCCCGAGCTCTGGGGCGGCTCCGCCGACCTCGCCGGCTCCAACAACACGACGATCGAGGGCGCCAAGTCCTTCAACCCCGTCGAGTGGACCACGAAGTCCTGGAACGCCGACCCGGCCGGCCGCGTGCTGCACTTCGGCATCCGCGAGCACGCCGCCGCGGCGATCGTCAACGGCATCGTGACGAGCTCCACGACCCGCGCCTTCTCCGGCACGTTCCTCATCTTCTCCGACTACCAGCGCCCGGCGATCCGTCTCTCCGCGCTGATGGGCATCCCGTCCATCTACGTGTGGACGCACGATTCCATCGGCCTGGGCGAGGACGGCCCGACCCACCAGCCGGTGGAGCAGCTCGCCTCGCTGCGCGCCATCCCGAATCTCGACGTCATCCGCCCCGCGGACGCCAACGAGACGGCGCAGGCCTGGCGCCGCATGCTGGAGATCCAGGACCACCCGACCGGCATCGTCCTGACCCGCCAGAACGTCCCGACCTTCCCCCGCGGCGACGAGGGCTTCGCCTCGGCCGAGCTGGTCTCGCGCGGCGGTTACACGCTGAAGGACGCCTCCAACGGCGCCCCCGAGGTCATCCTCATCGGCACGGGTTCCGAGGTGCAGCTCGCCGTCGAGGCGCAGACCGCGCTCGAGGCCGAGGGTGTCCCCACCCGCGTCGTCTCGATGCCGTCGGTCGAGTGGTTCCGCGCGCAGAGCGCCGAGTACCGCGAGCTGGTCCTGCCGGCCGCCGTGCGCGCCCGCGTCGCCGTCGAGGCCGCCTCCAGCCAGGGCTGGCACGAGTTCGTCGGCGACGCCGGCCGCCTCGTCACCCTTGATCACTTCGGCGCCTCCGCGGACGAGAAGACCCTCTACACCGAGTTCGGCATCACCACCGCCGCCGTGATCGAGGCCGCCCGCGCCTCGATCGCCGCCACCGCCTGAACCCTCGAACCTCACATCTAAGGAAGCAGAGCATGAGCACACACACCAGTGCACTGGCCGGCGCAGGGGTCTCCCTGTGGCTGGATGACCTCTCCCGCGAGCGCCTCACCTCCGGCTCGCTCGCCGCGCTGATCGAGGACAAGGACGTCAGCGGCGTCACGACGAACCCGTCGATCTTCGCCGCCGCCCTGTCCCAGGGCGAGTCCTACGCGGCGCAGGTGGCCGAGCTCGCCGCCGCCGGCGCGGACGTCGACACCGCCGTCGTGGAGATCACCACGCGCGACGTCGCCGACGCGTGCGACGTCTTCGCCGGCGTGGCGGCGGCCACCGACGGCGTCGACGGCCGCGTGTCGATCGAGGTCGACCCGCGCCTGGCCCACGACACGGCGGCCACCGTGGCGCAGGCCAAGGAGCTCTTCGCCAAGGTCGGCAAGGACAACGTCCTGATCAAGATCCCCGCGACCCCCGAGGGCCTCCCGGCCATCTCCGAGGTCCTCGCGGCGGGCATCAGCGTCAACGTCACGCTGATCTTCGACCTCGAGCGCTACCGCGCCGTCGTCAACGCCTTCCTCGTGGGCCTCGAGAAGGCCAAGGCCGCAGGCCTCGACCTCTCGAAGATCCACTCGGTCGCCTCCTTCTTCGTCTCGCGCGTCGACGCGGAGATCGACGGCCGCCTCGACGCCCTCGGCACCGACGAGGCCCTCGCCCTGCGCGGCAAGGCCGGCCTGGCCAACGCCCGCCTGGCCTACCAGGTCTTCGAGGAGTCCATCGACTCCGAGCGCTGGGCCACGCTGGCCGACGCCGGCGCCCGCCCGCAGCGCCCCCTGTGGGCCTCCACCGGCGTCAAGAACCCGGCCTACCCCGACACGCTGTACGTCGACGGCCTGGTGGCTCCCGGCACGGTCAACACCATGCCGGAGAAGACGCTCGACGCCGTGGCTGACCACGGCGGGGACGGCACCGACACGGTGTCCGGCACCTACGAGGCCTCCGACGCCGTGCTCGACGCCCTCGCGGCACTCGGTATCGACTACGACGAGGTCGTCTCCAAGCTGGAGACCGAGGGCGTGGAGAAGTTCGACGTCGCGTGGGCCGAGCTCCTGGAGAACCTCCAGGCCTCGCTCGACGCCGCCCGCGGGGAGGCCTGACATGACGAACTTTGGCATCGCCGTCGGCGGGGACGCCGCGACCGTGCTCGATGAGCAGCTGCCCGGCCTGGTGGAGGCGCGCTTCGCCTCGCGCCTCGCCGCCCTCGACGACACCCTGTGGGGCCCCGAGGCCCAGCCCGAGGCGTCGATCCGCCTCGGCTGGGTACATCCCTCGGCCGCGTCCCGCCCGCTCGTGGAGCCGATCCTGGCGCTGCGTGACGAGCTGCGTGCCCAGGGCGTCGACCGCGTGGTGCTCGCCGGCATGGGCGGCTCCTCGCTCGCGCCCGAGGTCATCACGCGCACGGCCGGCGTGGAGCTGACCGTGCTCGACTCGACCGATCCCACGATGGTGCGCCGCGCCGTCGAGGACCGCATCGAGGCGACCGTCCTCGTCGTGTCCTCGAAGTCCGGCTCCACGCTGGAGACTGACTCGCAGCGCCGCATCTTTGAGCAGGCGTTCACCGACGCCGGCATCGATCCCGCGCAGCGCATCGTGGTCGTCACGGATCCGGGCTCGCCGCTTGACGCTTCGGCCCGCGAGGCCGGCTACCGCGTCTTCAACGCCGATCCGAACGTGGGCGGACGCTACTCCGCGCTCACCGCCTTCGGTCTGGTCCCCTCCGGCCTGGCCGGCGCCGACATCATCGAGCTCCTCGACGATGCCGAGGCCGCCGAGGAGGAGCTCGCGGAGGACGACGAGGCGAACCCCGGGCTCGCGCTCGGCGTGGCCCTCGCCGGCTCCGCCCCCGCGAAGAACAAGATCGTGATCGTGGACGAGGCCTCCGGCCTGGTCGGCTTCGCCGATTGGGCCGAGCAGCTCATCGCGGAGTCCACGGGCAAGCTCGGCAAGGGCGTCCTGCCCGTCGCCGCGCACCCGGGTGACGCCGACGCCGTCGGCAACTTCGCCGACGTTCGCCTCATCCGCCTCGTGCCGGATCTCGACGCCCCCGCCGGCGCCGACAGTGACGCGGCGGTGAGCGATCAGCTCCTGCTCTCCGGCTCCCTCGGCACGCAATTTGCCATCTGGGAGCACGCGACGGCCGTGGCTGGCTACCTGCTGGGGATCAATCCCTTCGATCAGCCCGATGTGGAGGCCGCGAAGGCCGCCGCGCGCGGCCTGCTCGACGCGACCCCGGCGCCCGAGGCGCCCGTTGCGGTCGACGGTGCAGTGGAGCTGCGTGCCTCCGCCAGCATCTCCGGGGCGGTGTCCGATCTGGCCACCGGGCTGAAGGCGCTCTTCGGCGCCCTCGGCACCGACGGTTACGTTGCCGTGCAGGCCTACCTTGACCGGATCGGCCTCGCCGAGCTGGAGGAGATCCGCGGTGAGCTGGCAGCGGCGCTGCAGCGTCCCGTCACCTTCGGGTGGGGCCCGCGCTTCCTGCACTCCACCGGTCAGTTCCACAAGGGCGGCCCCGCTCAGGGCGTGTTCTTGCAGCTGAGCGCCTCCGACGGCGAGGACCTGCCCATCCCGGGCCGCGAGTTCACCTTCGGCGAGCTCATCCGTGCCCAGGCCGACGGCGACGCCCAGGTCCTGGCCGAGCACGGTCTGCCCGTGCTGCGCCTGCGCCTGAGCGACACCCCGGCCGGCCTCGCGCAGCTGCGCGCCGCCATCGCCGCCCTGG
>JALAHE010000305.1 GCA_022712075.1 Galactobacter sp. | reverse complement strand
GGCCAGCAACTCGCGGGCCGCGGCGCTCGCCCGCTCCTCCTCGCGACTGCCCCTGCCCCCGGGGGCGCCCCGGCGACGCCGCGCGAACTCGGCGAGGGCCTCGGAACCCGGCCCCGCGCCGTCGGGCAGCCCCATCCCACCGTCTGCCACTGCCTCGAGGCGTTCGCGCAGGCGCCGCGCGAACTCAGGAGAGAGCTGCTCGAGGCGCGCCCATTCCTCGGCCGAGGGCTGACGGCGGCGGCCGGGGCCGCGGGGCGTTGAACGCATGGTCCTACTCTGCCAAACGCTCCACGGCGCGGGCGATGCGCGCGGTGCGGGTCGACTCCCGCACCGCGGTCACCACGGGGTGCAACACCGAGTACCTGGCGCTCTTGCTCAGCGACTCGAAGCGCTCCCACGCCCCGGCGGCGACGAGCGCGGCCCGCAGCTCGTCCGGGACCTCGATGGCCGAGGAGCCGGCGTAGGCGCGGTCCCAGCGGCCGTCCGCCTTGGCCTTGTCCACCTCTGCCGCGCCGCGCGGGCGCATGCGACCCTCGGCCACGAGCCGCGCCACGAGGTCGACGTTGCGCTGCGACCAGATGGAGCGAGCCCGCCGCGGCGTGAACCGGATCATGAAGGTGTCTGCATCAACGCTCTTGCGCTGACCGTCGATCCAGCCGCAGCACAGGGCCTCGAGCAGCGCCTCCTGGTAGTCGAGGGAGGTGGGCTCGGTGGTGCCCTTCTTCGCCAAAAGCACCCACCCGCCGTCGTGCGTTTCCTCGTTGGCGTGAAGCCACGCCCTCCAGGCGGGAAGGTCCTCGAAGACGAGATCCGCGCTCACTTGGCCCCCACGTACTCGGCGAGGTGCTGGCCGGTCAGCGTGCCGCGCGAGGCCACGAGCTGCGCCGGGGTGCCCTCGAAGACCACGCGGCCGCCGTCGCGTCCCGCGCCGGGGCCTAGGTCGATGATCCAGTCCGCGTGCGCCATGACGGCCTGGTGGTGCTCCACCACGATGACCGACTTTCCGGAGTCCACAAGTCGGTCAAGGAGCCCGAGCAGCGCCTCGACGTCGGCGAGATGCAGGCCCGTGGTGGGCTCGTCCAGGAGGTAGGTGCCGCCCTTGTCGCCCAGGTGCGTGGCGAGCTTGAGGCGCTGGCGCTCTCCGCCGGAGAGGGAGGTGAGGCTCTGGCCGATCGTCACGTAGCCCAGCCCCACGTCGGACAGGCGCTCCAGGATCTTGGCGGCGGCGGGCAGCTTGCCGGCGCCGTCGGAGAAGAAGGCCAGGGCGGCGTCGACGTCCAGCTCCAGCACCTCGGCGATGTTCTTGCCGCCGAAGGCATATTCGAGGACCTCGTCGCTGAAGCGGCGTCCCTCGCAGACCTCGCACACCGTGCTGACGCTCGCCATGACGCCGAGGTCGGTGAAGATCACGCCGGCGCCGTTGCAATTGGGGCAGGCCCCCTCGGAGTTGGCGCTGAACAGCGCGGGTTTCACGCCGTTCTCCTTCGCGAAGGCCTTGCGGATCGGCTCCAGCAGACCCGTGTAGGTGGCGGGATTGGAGCGGCGCGAACCCTTGATGGGCGCCTGGTCAACGTAGATCACCTCGGCGTCCTTGGGCAGGGAGGCCTCCACGAGGGAGCTCTTGCCGGAGCCGGCCACACCCGTGATGACCGTGAGTACGCCGAGCGGAATATCCACGCTCACGTCCTGCAGATTGTGGGTGGAGGCATCGCGGACCTCCAGCGCGCCTTGGTGGGGGCGCACGGCGTCCTTGAGGCGGGCGCGGTCGTCCAGGTGGCGGCCCGTCAGGGTGTCGGAGGCGCGCAGGGCCTCGAGCGTCCCCTCGAATTGGATGGTGCCGCCGCCCGCGCCGGCGCCCGGGCCGAGGTCAACGACGTGATCGGCGATCGCGATGGTCTCCGGCTTGTGCTCCACGACCAGCACGGTGTTGCCCTTGTCGCGCAGCGCCAGGAGGAGTTCGTTCATGCGCTGGATGTCGTGCGGGTGCAGGCCGGCCGTGGGCTCGTCGAAGACGTAGGTGACGTCCGTGAGTGAGGAACCGAGGTGGCGGATCATCTTGGTGCTCTTCGCCTCGCCGCCGGAGAGCGTGCCGGCCGGGCGGTCGAGGGAGAGGTAGCCGAGCCCAATGGAGACAAACGAGTCAAGCGTCTCCTGCAGGTTCTTCAGCAGCGGCGCCACTTCGGGGGCGTCGAGCCCGCGCACCCACTCGGCCACGTCGGAGATCTGCCACGAGCTCACGTCGGCCAGGTTCACGCCGTCGATCTTGGAGGAACGCGCCTCCTCCGAGAGGCGGGATCCGCCGCACTCGGGGCAGGTCTGGAAGGCCACGGCGCGGTCAACAAACGCGCGGATGTGCGGCTGCATGGCCTCGCGGTCCTTGGAGAGCATCGACTTCTGGATGCGCACCACCAGACCCTCGTAGGTCATGTTGATGCCCTCGATCTTCATGCGCGTTGGCTCCTTGTAGAGGAAGTCCTCGCGCTGGCGCTTGGTGAAGTCCTTGATGGGCTTGTCCCCGGGGACCAGCCCGGAAGAGGTGTAGAGCCGGTAGTTCCAGCCGCCGGGCGTGTAGCCGGGGATCGTGAGCGCGCCCTCGTCGAGGGACTTGTTCTCGTCGAAGAGCTCGGCAAGGTCGATGTCGTTGACCTGGCCCATGCCCTCGCAGCGCGGGCACTGACCGCCCAGCACGGAGAAGCTGCGGCGCTCCTTGGTCTCGCGCCCGCCCTTTGTCAGCGTCACAGCGCCGGCCCCGGAGACCGAGGCTACATTGAAGGAGAAGGCCTGCGCCGAGCCGATGTGCGGCACGCCCAGGCGGGAGAAGACGATGCGCAGCATGGTGTTGACGTCGGTGGCGGTGCCGACGGTGGAGCGGACGTTGGCGCCCATGCGCTCCTGGTCCACGATGATCGCCGTGGTGAGGCCCTCGAGGACGTCAACGTCCGGGCGGGCCTGGGAGGGCATGAAGCCCTGCACAAACGCCGAGTAGGTCTCGTTGATCAGGCGCTGGGACTCGGCGGCGATGGTGTCGAAGACGAGCGAGGACTTGCCCGAGCCGGAGACGCCTGTAAACACCGTGAGGCGGCGCTTGGGCAGCGTCACGGAGACGTCCTTCAGGTTGTTCTCGCGGGCTCCCACCACGCGGATGAGGTCGTGGCTGTCCGCCTGGTGCTGGCTCATGCAGGGGCTCCTTGGATGGGGCTCGTGGGGGTCCGATGGTCAGTATGCCCCGGGTAGGCGCCACTATGGTGGGCGCATGAGTGAAGACCCCGCCCGCGTGCCGGGCGAAAGCCGCGACTGGACCTTCGTCTTGGAGAGCGGGTGCCGCGAATGCGGCTGGGAGCCAACGCCCGACGTCGGGCGCTTGCGTGAGGCGCTGACGCGCGCCTTGGGCGCGTGGCCGGCGCTGCTGGCCGGCCCCGAGGCAGCCGTGAGGCCCGAGCCCACGGTGTGGTCCGCCATCGAATACGGCTCCCATGTGAGGGACATGGCCCGGCTGCTCGGCTTGCGGGTGGCCTCGATGCTGGAGGCCGACGACCCCCAGTTCGTCAACTGGGACGGCGACGTCGCCAATGTGGTGCGCCGCGATTGGGACGCGGATCCGGCGGCGCTGATCCGCGACATCGCGCGGGCGGGCGAGGAGGCCGCGGCCCAGCTGGATCGCGTGGGGCCGGCCGATCTGGGTCGCCGCGGCCACCGCGGGGACGGCGTGCCGTTCACGGTGCTGAGCCTGCTGCAGTTCGTTGAACACGACATCTCCCACCACGTCGCCGACGTGCGCCGGGCGGGCGCGCAGACCTGAGCTCGGCTCAGCCGGGCGGCGGGCGGATGAACCGTCCGGAAAAGTCCTGCCGAGCCCCTGGTGTGGTGTCGGGGCGCGGGGCTACCTTGTGCGAGGCCGCGCACACTCGCGGCCTCCGATGAGGGCCGGGGACGCCCTCCGACTCGAAGGAGCGTCATGCCCATTCGCAGCGAACGTTGGCCAGAGGGAACGCCCAGCTGGGTGGACCTGTCGGTGAAGGATCTTGAGGGCGCCAAAGCGTTCTACGGTGGGCTCTTCGGCTGGGAGTTCCAGGACGCCGGCGAGGAGGCCGGCCACTACAACATGGCGGCCGAGGGCGGACATCAGGTGGCGGGCATCGGCCCCGCGATGGACCCGAACTGGCCGAGCGTGTGGACCACGTACTTCGCCGCGGACTCGGCCGACGACGTCGCCGCGCGCGTGCAGGCGGCCGGCGGCGGGCTGGCCATGGAGCCGTTCGACGTCCTGGACGTGGGGCGCATGTTCGTTGGCTTCGACACCGTCGGCGCGGCGTTTGGCGTGTGGGAGGCCAAGCTGCACATCGGAGCCGGGCTCTACAACGAGCCGGGCGCCCTCATCTGGAACGAGCTGCACACGCGGGATACGGCCGCGGCGCAGGAGTTCTACGGCAAGCTCTTCGGCTTCACCTTCAACGACCTCTCCTCCGAGGGCTTCACGTACGCCACCTTCGACCGCGAGCCGCCCGGGGAGGGCCTCGGCGGCATCCAGCTCGACACCGACATCCCGGAGGGGGTGCCGAACTACTGGCTCACGTGGTTCGGCTCGGCGGGCGTGGACGCCGACACCGAGAAGGCGTCCGGCTTGGGCGGCACGGTGCTCATGCCGCCCATGGACTCGCCGTTCGGCCGCATGTCCGTGGTGGCCGGCCCCGAGGGCGAGGCCTTCGGCCTGATCCAGCTGCCCGCGGCCGAGTAGCCTCCGCTGCGTTGGAAAGGGCGTCGCTCCCGCTGTCCCGGGGGCGGCGCCCTTTCGCGTGCGGCGGCCCGGCTAGAGTCGCCGTGAAGGCGCTATACCGGTGCGCCCGACTGGACTGGAGTACATGTGAGCGACGCCCTCGAGGTCATTGGTGACGGTGACGGCTGGCTGGTCCTCGGCGACCCGCACGAGGTTGATCGATTCCTGGCCGGGGCGAAGGTTCCCTCGCGAAAGCTCTCGGCCACTCATCGGGCCGCCGAGGGGCTAGGGACCGCGGCAAACATGGTGCAGGCGGGAGCGGACATCGCGAGCAATTCCGGCCGTTGGGTGAAGCTCACGCAGGAATCGGCCCAGGCCCTCAAGCTGGGTTCGTCGATGAAGGGGTCCGCAGACGGCCTGCGACGCGCCATCGTGACGAAGGACGGAAAGATCTCCAAGATCTTGGAGTTCGCCGCGCCTGGCCAGCTGGGGTCCATGCTCACGAACCCCGCGATGCTGACGGGCGTCGCGGGGTTGCTCGCGCAGGCCGCCGCCCAGCAGAGCATGGAGGAAATCACCGAGTATCTGGTGTCGATCGACCGCAAGGTGGATGACATTCTGCGGGCGCAGAAGGACGCTGCGCTGGCGGAGATGATCGGAGTGGGCGACACCCTTGCTGAGGCGGTGACGGTGCGCGAGCACACGGGCCGCGTATCCGAGGTGACGTGGTCCAAGATTCAAGGCTCGGCACAGACGATCGCCGCGACCCAGGCCTACGCCCTGAGGCAGCTTGACGCTCTGGCGGAGAAGTTGGAGAACGAGACCGATGTGGCTGAGATGGCCAAGATGCTCAAGGGCATCAGAGAGCAGAGCCAAGAATGGCTGGCCGTGCTCGCCCGATGCGTCCAACTGCAGGAGGGACTGGCCGTTTTGGAGGTCGACCGCGTCCTCGACTCGACCCCGGCCGAATTGGACAGCCACCGCGAGGGCCTTCGCGTGGCGAGGGAGCAGCGGCGCGCACGTATTGCGTCTACGACGTCCCGCCTCGTGCGCAGGATCGACGCGGCAGCCAGCGCTGCGAACCGGAAGGTGCTGTTACATCCCCTCAAGGCCAAGGACGTAGTGCTGTCGGGCAATATCGTCGTCGCCGACGTGATGGCCTTCCACAACACGCTCGGCATCGAGATGGAGAGACAGTCGCTCGAAGCCAAGAGTTGGAGCGCTGCTGCTGCCGAGGTGAAGGACAAGGTCGTGGTGGCGGGGGAGAGCGGAACTGCCGCCGTGAAGCGATTGAGCAGCAGGGCACTTGAAGGGGCAAGGTCCGCGAGCGAAAGGCTCGCCGATGAAGTGAAGGAACGCCGGAACCCCAAGGGTTTAGACGACGCCGACAGCGGCGGGTTCAGCGCCTCCTAACAGCCGGGCCCTCAAACGCCCGGCTGCACCCGCGCCGTCTCGGCGCGCAGCGCCTCGAGCACCGGCTTGGCCGCCGGCCCCAAGCGCGGTGAGACGAGCGCCGAGAGCCGCAAGGTCGGCAAGGGGGCGGGACCCTCAACGCGGCGTAGCCCGACCTCGATGCGGTGGCCCAGGGGGAGGGCCGTGATTCCCACGCCCTCGCGCACCGCCGACAGCACCCCCGTGAGGTCCAGGGCCTCGCGGGCCACGCTCACGCCGCGGCCCTCAACGGCGTCCTCGATCGCCTCGCGCAGGCTGCAGGGGCGGGTAAAAAGCACGAGCCTCTCCTCCGGCACGGGGTCATCGGAGTCCGCCCGGAACCAGCCAAGCTCGGCGTGGCCCAGCGTCACGGAGCCCGGCCCCAGGTCGGTGAACGCGATCACCACGTCGGCGGCGCCCTCGTGCACGATCGCCCGGAGCCGCTCCGAGCGGTGGAAGCGGAAGCGCACTGGGCGCCCGGGGAAGCGCTCCTGCAGGGCGGTGGCGGCGACCCGGATGAGCGGCGCGGCAGCGAGGTCGCTCGCGGCGACCACGAGCTCGTCCCCCGCGCTCCCCGTCAAGGCGTCCACGGCGTCGTCGTGCAGGGCAAGCAAGCGGTGCGCCCGGCGCACGAGTTCCTCGCCGGCCGAGGTGAAGGCGATGTTGCGGCCCATGCGGTGAGTGAGCGGCGTACCGAGCTCGGCCTCGAGGCGGCGCAGATGCCCGGAGACCGTGGGTTGGGACAGGTGTAAGATCTCGGCGGCCCGTGCCACCCCGGCGAAGGAGGAGACCGCCGTGAGCGAGCGCAGCGCGGTGATGTCGAGGGTTCTCACCCGCCCAGCGTGGCAGGTGCGGGCGGGTCGCCGCAATGAATCATCGAGATTTCTGATGAGTTGTCGGCGCGAGGGCGAAACGGCTTCAGCCTGGAGGGCATGAACACCCGACTCCTCGCCCTCAGCGCCGCCACCGTGCTCGTCTACGCCGCCGGCTATCCGCTCGGCGCCCTGGCCCTCCAGGGGATCTCGCCGTTCTGGCTCATCGCCCTGCGCTTCGTGCTGACGGCGGCCCTGCTCTGGCCCGTGGTGCTGCTGCGCGGGCTGGCGCTGCCGGCCCGGGGCGCGTGGCTCCCGGCGCTCTCCGCCGGACTCCTGGTGCAGGGCGCGCAATTCCTCGGCGCGTACTGGGCCATGGCGCACGGCGTGGGCGCCGGGGTGACCGCGCTGGTCGTGGCGCTCAATCCCGCCGTCACGGCGATGTTGAGCGTGGCCGTCACCCGCCGGGGCATCGGGGCCGGCGCGTGGCTCGCCGTGGCACTCGCCGCCGCCGCGGTGGCCGTGGCCTGCCTCCCGCGGATCCTTGAGAACCCCGCCGTGGGCCCGGGAGTGGTGGGTGCGCTCGTGGGGCTATTCGGCCTCGCGGGTGGTTCCCTGATCCAGGGCCGCGCGCTCGGGGGAGTGCACCCGCTAGCGTTCACCGCGATCGGCGTGAGCGCGTCGGCGCCGGTGGCGCTGGGCCTGGCCGCGGCGACGCCCGGCCACGTGTCGGCCGCTCCTGGCGCATGCGTGCTGCTGGTCGCGCTGACCCTGTGTGGCCTGGCGGGCACCACGCTCTACGCCTCGACGGTGCGCACGCTCGGGGCGCGGACCGCCTCGCTGCAGTTCGCGCTCATCCCCGCGGTCGCCTCGGTGATGTCCTGGCCGCTCGTGGGCGAGGTGCCAGGCGTGCTGACGGGCGTGGGGCTCGCGCTCGGCGCTGCCGCCGTGGTGCTGCAGCTGCGCACGGCCCGGCCGGGTGCCGGGGTGATCGAAGCTCAGAACGGCAGGTCGCCCTCGTCCTCGAGCCGCGGGAAGAGGCGCCGCGGGCCGGCCGCATCGGCACCCAGGGTGTCGTCCGGGTTATAGACGGCGCATTGGCGCATCGAGAGGCAGCCGCAGCCGATGCACATCGAGAGGCCGTCCCGGATGGCGCTCAGCTCGGCGATGCGCGCTTCCAGGAGTGGGCGCCAGGCCTTGGACAGGCGGACCCACTCGCGCTTGCTCAGTGCCGTGTCCAGTGGAAACGGCTTGAGATCCGCCGCGATTCTGGCCAGCGGCACCCCCACGCGCTGGGCCGCATGGATGACGGCGAGGCGGCGCAGCACGAAGCGGTGGAATCGCCGCTGGCCGCCGCCGGTGCGCTCGCTCCCGAGCAGCCCGAGCTGCTCGTAGTAGCGGATCGCCGACACGGCGAGCCCGGATCGCCGCGCCACCTCGCCGATCGCCAGCAGGTCGTCTGAGTCCTTCATGGCAGCCAGTCTTCCGCGGGACTTGACCTCAAGTCCACTTGAGGTTGGAGGGTGGTGAACGAGCCGGGGACGTCCCCCGGATCGGAGAGGATGCCATGACGAATCAGTCCCCGGGCCCGGATCTGACCGCACGCCAATGCGCCCTGTGCGGCGTGGAGACCAACACTCCGCACGGGACGTGCCCCGTCTGCGCGGACGAGCGGCAGTATCTGGCCGCCGACGGCGTCCAGCGCTGGAGCTCACCCGCCGAGCAGGCGGCGCGGGGAGCCGCGATCGAGCTACGGGAACTGGAACCCGGGCTGTGGGCGCTCGACACCTGCGGCCACGTGGGCATCGGCCAGCAGGCCAAGCTGGTCATCACGGACCGAGGCAACGTCCTCGTTGACGTCCCCGCGTACATCGACGGCGCAGCGACCGAGGCCGTGCGCGCCCTTGGCGGCATCGCCGCCATCGTCCCGAGCCACCCCCACATGTTCGGCGTGCAATCGGCCTGGTCGGCCGCCTTCGACGACGCGCCGGTGTGGGTCTCGGGGCCCGACGCCGGGTGGGTCGCCCGCGGCTTCCCGGGCCTGCGCGTGTGGTCGGGCGAGCTGGAACCCGTTCCCGGCGTGCGCGCCTCGCAGCCGGGCGGGCACTTCCCGGGTTCCTCGGTGGTGCACTTCCGCGGCGCCGACGGCGCGGGGGTCCTCCTGAGCGGGGACACGATCGCCGCGGTGCCGCGCGCGGGTTGGGTCAGCTTCATGCGTTCGTTCCCCAACCGCCTGCCCCTTTCGGCGGGGGTGGTCAGGCGGATCGCCGCCCACGTGGCCGACCGCTACGACGTGGAGCGGCTCTACGACAACTTCGAGGGGCGCGTGCAGCGCGGCGCGGGGGAGGCCATCGCGTCCTCGGCCGAGCGGTACGCCCGCTGGGTGAGCGGGGAGTTCGACCACCTCACCGGCCCCGGGTGAACGACGTCCAGTGCCATCAGGCTTGGCGCGCACGCGCCGACTGGCGCACCATGAGGTGAACCCCTTCAACCACTCGAGGAGAGCCATGCGCGCCACCATGATCAACGGCACCCGCGACGTCACCGTCGAGGAGCTGCCCCGCCCCCAGATCGAGGCCCCGACCGACGCCATCCTCAAGGTGGTCGCCGCGTGCGTGTGCGGCTCCGACCTCTGGCACTACCGCGGCGTCATCCCCACCAAACACTCCCACCAGATGGGCCACGAGTACGTCGGCATCATCGAGGAGCTCGGCTCCGAGGTCACGGGCCTCGAGGTGGGCCAGTTTGTGGTCGGCTCCTTCATCACGAGCGACAACACGTGCGAGATCTGCCAGGCCGGCTACCAGTCCAAGTGCGTCAACGCCCACGGTGTCGGCACCGCGCAGGCCGAGTACGTGCGCATCACCAACGCCGCCGGCACGCTCGTCCCCACCCCCGGGCACCCGGACGAGGACCTCATCCCCTCGCTCCTGGCCGCCTCGGACGTGCTCGGCACCGGCTGGTTCGGCGCGGTGGAGGCCCAGGCGGGCCCCGGCAAGACGATCGCCGTGGTCGGGGACGGCGCCGTGGGCCTGCTGGCCATCCTGGCCGCCAAGCAGCTCGGCGCCGAGCGCATCATCGCCTTCTCGCGCCACGCGGATCGCCAGGCCCTCGCCCGCGAATTCGGCGCGACCGACATCATCGAGGAGCGCGGCGACGAGGGCGTCGCCAAGCTCAAGGAGCTCACGGGCGGACTCGGCGCGCACGGCGTCGTAGAGGCCGTTGGCACGCAGGAGTCGATCGAGCAGGGCCTGCGCTGCGCCCGCGGCGGCGGCTACCTGACCATCCTCGGCGTGGCCCACGGCGTGCAGCTCTCGGGCCGCGAGATCTTCGGCGCGGAGGTGCACATCGTGGCCGGCGGCGCGCCCGTCCGCCGCTTCCTGCCCGAGCTGATCCAGCTCATCCTCGAGCGCAAGATCAACCCGGGTCGCGTCTTCACGATGGACGTCCCGCTCGAGGAGGCGCCCGCCGCGTACGCAGCGATGGACGAGCGCACCACCATCAAGGCGCTCCTGCGCCCGTGAACCTCGGGTTCGCCCCTTGTCAGCGGCGCGTCCGCGGGCGAGGATCGGCGATGACGGCGCGCCCGGTGCCGTCCGAGTTGTAACCGGAAGGAGCGCCATGGCCGAGATCGACGAGGGACAGTACGTGGACGCCGAGGGCACGGGACAGGATCCCGCGTTGCGCGGCGAGGAGAAGGGCGACTACACCGAGGTGGAGCTCGCCGACGGCGAGCGTGCCGGCCGCACCGTGGGAGAGGGCAGCTACACCGAGGGGGAGAGCGCCGACTCGGTGGGCGCTTACACGGATACCGATCCGGAGGCCTAGCGGTTCGCCTCTTTCGAGGCGGCCGGACCTGACGTGAACGACGGCGCGGCGGGGCTGGGAGCCCCGTCGCGCCGTCGCGCCGTGTGAGGGGCGGCGCGCGCTCAGGCGCGGGTCATCTCCACGAGGCGCTCGCCGATCTGGGCGAGCAGCTCCGGCGGGTAGCTGGCGCCCCACAGGGGCGCGGCGGCCAGGCCGTCGGCGGCGGCCACGACGAGGGCGGCGGTGACGGGATCGACGCCGTCGTCGGCGATCGCCGCGTCCCACCAGGCCGCGTCGGCGCGGCAGGCCTCGCGGACCACGGGCACCGTGCTCAGCTGCGCCATGAGGGCGTGCTTTTCGAGCATCGCGTCGGCGTTCGTGAGGGCGTCGAGGGTCGCGGCGACGTAGGCGCGGGCGAGCCGCCCGGGGCTCTCGTCGCCCTCCCGGATGAAGGAGGCGACTTCCTCGCGGAACTCCAGGAGCTGGTCCTCGGCGAGGGCCCGCAGGAGCGCGTCTTTGGAGGCGAAGTGGTACTTGAGCCCGCCCTTGGAGACCCCGGCGAGCTCGGCGATCGAATCGAGCGAGGCCTCGATGCCGTGGCTCGCGAAGCGCCGCGCCGCCGCGTCGAGGACAAGCCGCCGCGTGGCTTCGGCGTCCCGGCCGCTGATCCGTCCCATGGCCCGTGTGGCTCCGATCTGCGCCGTGGCGCGGTGTGAGGGGGGCAAGTCGCGAGACGCTCACCCTCCCGTCACCGTAGTGCAGTCTCCCGGCCTCGACGACTTTACCGCCCAGACGGTACAGTTCCAGCATGAGCACCGCCCAGCCGCCCCACCCTCCCGCGCATCGGCGCCGTTGGGCCGCCCTCTCGATCCTCGTGCTGGCGGTCCTGCTGCTGGCCATCGACGGGACCGTCCTCTACCTCGCCGTCCCCTCGCTGACCGCCGATCTCCAGCCGAGCGCCACGCAGATCCTGTGGATCGGCGACGTCTACTCGCTCGCCCTCGGCGGCCTGCTCGTGACGATGGGCGTGCTCGCCGACCGGATCGGCCGCAAGCGCCTGCTCCTCATCGGCTCGGCGCTCTTCGGTGCCGCGTCGCTTGTGGCGGCCTTCGCGCCCAGCCCGGAGTGGCTCATCGCCGCGCGCGTGCTGCTCGGCGTCGCCGGTGCAACGCTCATGCCCTCCACGCTCTCGCTCATCCGCAACATCTTCATCGACGCCAAGGAACGCACGCGCGCCATCGCCATCTGGTCGGCGGCGGCCGGCGGCGGAGCGGCGCTCGGCCCGCTCGTGGGCGGTGTCCTGCTTGAGCACTTCTGGTGGGGCTCCGTGTTCCTCATCAACGTGCCAGTGGTGATCATCCTCGTGGTGGGCGGCTTCTTCCTGCTTCCGGAGTCCAAGGACTCGAACCCTGGCCGCTTCGACCTGCTCTCCGCCGCGCTCTCTATGGCGGCGATCGTCCCGCTCGTCTACGCCGTGAAGCACACCGTGCAGTCGGGCTTCGACGCCCTGAGCGGCGCCTGCCTGCTCGCCGGCCTGGCGTTCGGCTGGTGGTTCATCCGCCGCCAGAAGCGCCTCGCCGCCCCCATGATCGACGTGAGCCTCTTCAAGGTGCCGGCCTTCGCCGGCTCGGTGCTCTCGCAGTTCATCGCCGTCTTTGCCCTCACGGGCCTGCTGTTCTTCTTCTCGCAGTACCTCCAGCTCGGCCGCGGCTACACGCCGCTGCAGGCCGGCCTCGCCGAGCTCCCGGCCACGCTCGCCTCGATCGTGGTGGTCCTGCTCGTCGGCTGGTTCCTGACTAAGCTCGGCGCCGGCCGCACCATCGCCGCCGGCCTCGCGCTGACGGGCGCCGGACTCGTCGCCATCGCGATCGCCGAGGGCGCCGAGAGCTACCTCTGGCTTGGCCTCGCCCTCATCCCCGTGGGCCTCGGCGTGGGCCTGGCCCAGACCGTCACGGTGGACGCCGTGGTCTCCGCCGTCCCGCCGGCCAAGGCCGGTTCGGCCTCGGCCATCTCCGAGACCTCCTACGAGCTCGGCGTGGCGCTCGGCATCGCGGTGCTCGGCTCGGTCATGACGGCGCTCTACCGGATCAACCTGCCGTCCGGCCTCGGCGGCGGCGACGAGCACGGCGTGCGCGAGTCCCTCGCGACGGCCATGACGATCCTCGACCCGGCCTCCGCCGAGGGCGAGGCGGCCCGCCACGCCTTCACTTCGGCCATGCAGACCACCTCGATCATCGCGGCCGTCATCACGCTCGCCGGGGCTCTCCTGGCCTGGAAGGTCATCCCTTCCCCGAAGCTCGTGGGCGAGCGTGTGGCGGCCGATCACTGATCGGCCCGGCCGCTCAGTGGGCCCCTTTCAAGGGCACGACGGCGCGCGCTCGCCCGGGTGCCTCACCCCACCCAAGGTGGGGTGAGGCACCCGGGAACCACCCGGCGTCGGGCAGCTGAACGCGCTCCTCGACCCTGGGAAATCGCCGGGAGTCGGGCTCCTGGCGCCCTGACGCCTGGCACGGCGGCTCGGCCTCCGAGAGAATGAAACTTCACCGTGCCGCCGGAACCGGCGGCGAAGAAAGGAATGATGAACGCCCCTGGCGACAGTCCGGGCTCTTCGAAGCCCCCTCTGCCGTGTCCCTCGGCATCCACCACTCTGAGCGCTGAGCGGGGGTGCCGATCGTGGAACTAGTCTCCATCGTTCTGGCCCTCCTTCTCGTGGCCGCCTGCGGCATGTTTGTTGCCGCCGAGTTCTCCCTCATCACCGTCAACCGCAACGACGTCAAGGCCGCCATCGCGGCCGGCGACAAGCGCGCAGTCGGCGTCCTGAAGGGCATGGACACCCTGTCGACGCAGCTCTCCGGAGCGCAGCTCGGCATCACCCTGACCAACCTCGGCATCGGCTTCCTGGCCGAGCCCGCCGTGGCCGCGATCGTCGTCGGCCCCCTCACGGGCGCCGGCCTCGCCGAGGCGGCGGCCCGCACCCTCTCCGTGATCATCTCGCTCGTGCTCGCCACGGTCGTCACCATGGTCTTCGGCGAGCTGGTCCCCAAGAACCTGGCCATCGCCAAGCCGCTGGCTACGGCCCGCCAGGTGGTGGGCTTCCAGCGCGGCTTCTCCGCCGCGACCAAGCCGCTGCTCGTCTTCTTCAATGGCACGGCCAACGCGATCCTGCGCCTGTTCAACATCACGCCAACGGAGCACCTGGATTCCGTGCGCTCCCCGGAGGAGCTCGTGGCCCTGGCCCAGCACTCCGCGCACGAGGGCGTGCTCCCCGAGCACACGGCCCAGCTGCTGCAGCGCTCCGTGGCCTTCGGCCATCGCCGCGGCCACGACGCCATGACCCCGCGCACCCGCATGGTCACGGTCTCCGGCGCCACGAGCATCCAGGAGCTGCTGGAGCTCTCCGCGAGCACCGGCCACTCCCGCTTCCCCGTGGCGGAGGGCGATGTGCACTCCGTGGACGGCGTGGTGCACGTGCGCCGCGCGCTCGCGGTGCCTTACGAGCAGCGCGCCACGACGGCCGTCGCCACGGTGGCGGAGGAGGCAACGCTGGTTCCCGACACCGTGGAGCTTGACGAGCTCATGGACACCCTGCGCGAGGGCGGCCTGCAGATGGCCGTCCTCATCGACGAGACCGGTGACGTCGCCGGCCTGTTGACCCTCGAGGACCTCGTGGAGGAACTCGTGGGCGAGGTCGTCGACGAGCACGACCCCGAGGAGGCCGTGGCCAGCCCCGTCTCCGACGGCGTGTGGCAGATCGACGGCGCCCTGCGCCCCGACGAGGCCACCGAGATCCTGCGCGCCCGTATCCCCGATGGCGCCGACCACGAGACCGTGGCCGGCCTCTTCACGCTGGAACTGGGCCGCATCGCCAAGGAGGGCGACGTCGTCGTGCTCCACACGGCCGGCGAGTACCAGCTACCCGCCTCCGAGGTGACCCTGACGGTCCTGGAGATGGACGGGGCGCGCATCGCGCGCCTCGAGGCGAGCGTCACCGAACTGGACGAGGACGAGGAGGAGGGCAAGTGAACGACGTCGTAGCGATCGTCCTGACCGTGGCCCTCCTGGCCGCGAACTACTTCTTTGTGGCGGCGGAGTTCGCGCTCATCTCGGCGCGCCGCTCCATCATCGAGCCCAAGGCCCGCGAGGGCGGGCGCGCCGCCAAGCTGACCCTCTGGGCCCTGGAGCACGTCTCCCTCGTGATGGCCGGCGCCCAGCTGGGCATCACCGTGTGTTCCCTGGCGCTCGGCTACGTCACGAAGCCCTTCGTGAAGCACGCCGTCGAGGGGCCGCTGGCCTCCTGGGGCGTTCCGGATGCCACGATCGACGTGCTCTCCTACGTCATCGCCTACGCCGTGGTGACCTACCTGCACGTCGTGCTCGGCGAGATGGTGCCCAAGAACATCGCGCTCGCGGGCCCGGAGAAGACCGCCCTGCGCTTCGGCCCGCCCATGGTGGTGCTGGTGCGCGTGCTGCAGCCCGTGCTGTGGCTCATGAACGCGATCGGCAACGGGATCCTGCGCCTGTTCAAGGTTCAGCCGAAGAACGAGGTCGCGAGCACCTTCGACCAGCACGAGGTGGCGGCCATGGTCCGCGAATCGGCCGAGGGTGGCGCCATCGACGGCGGCGACGAGGCCCTGCTCCTGGGTGCCCTGCGCTTTGGGGCCGGCACGGTGGACTCGGTGCGGATCCCGCTGGAGTCCGTGGTCTCCCTGCCGCTGAGCGTCACGCCCGCGGGGGTGGAGGAGGCCGCCGCGCGCAGCTTCTCCCGCTTCCCGCTGCGTTCCGCCGACGGCGGCTGGGCCGGCTATGTGCACGTGAAGGACGTCATCGGCACCACGGGCGACGCCCGCCAGGCGCCGCTGCCGTCCGCGAGCGTGCGCGAGCTGCCGCGCTTCGCCGCCGGCACGCCCGTGGGCGCAGCCCTCGGCGCCATGCAGAAGGACGGCGCCCACCTGGCGCTGCTGCTCGGCGCGGACGGCGAGCCGGACGGGTTGATCACCCTCGAGGACGTCCTCGAGGAGCTCGTGGGACGCATCCGCGACGACAGCCGGCCGGGGGCCTGACGGCCCACGGCCCGCGGGTCCGGTTCTTGAGGCACGACGACGCCCGCTCACCTTCCTTGAGGTGGGCGGGCGTTTCGTTGTGAGGGGCTTGTAGTGTGTCCGCCCATGAGGAATTATCTAACGTATGGATAAATTCTCGTGGGCCTTCATGCCGATCGCCACGTTCTGGGCCGCGGCGGTGCTCCTCGCGGCCTGTGTCGTGTGGCTCGTGGTGCGCGGGCTGCGGCGCCGCCGCAGGGGTCAACGGCCCACGGGGTCCTGGGTGGCGGCAGGGGCGGTGCTGCTCGTCGGCTTGCTCGCGGCGCTCCCCGGGTACGCGATCGCGGTGTGGAGCGGGCTGAGCATCTCGATGGACGAGCACCGGGCGTGGGTCAACAGCCCCGAGGGCCAGCGCGAGCTGGCGGTGCAGGAACAGCGGGACGCGCTCCTGGGGTCGGGCACGCGCGCCGGGGAGGGGCCGCTGACCAGGCCGGCCAGGCTGCACCGCGACCTCGGGGAGGTGCGGGCCGCGGCCCCGGGCGAGTGGATCGAGGGGCAGTGGGTCGGATTGCGGCTCGTGGATGTCTCCATTGCGCCGTTGAGCGCCGCTGCAGCGGGCGAGGCGATCGACCCGAGCGGCTACTCGACCGTGACGTTCACCGTGGAGGTCCGCGAGGTCTCCACCCTGACGGGCGAGCGGCTCGACGCCGCGCGCGCCGCGGTCCTCACCGAGGACGGGGCGGTCCACTCCGGAACGCGGTGCACCGCCGAAGCCCCCGAACCGACGCCGTCCGATGCGGCGGGCGCCGCCGCGGCCGAGGGGAGCACGCGATCCTGGTGTCGCGTGGTCCCCACCCACCTGGCGCAGAACGCCTCGCTGTGGCTTACGGTCTGGGGCCCGGAGAAGCACAACCCCCGCGCCCAGGGGTTCCTGCTCGGGGAGCAGGCGAGCAAGCAACTTGCGGAGGCCGTGGCCTCGTCCGCGTCTGCCTCCGCCTCCGCCTCTGCCTCGTAACGCTCGCGGGGCTGGCGTGTCCCTTGGCGTTAGTGTGGGCGCAGCAGACAAGAGCGCGGGGGATGAGCATGGCAGGGGCCGCTTCGACGAAGGAGCGCTCCGGCACACCCTGGCTCTGGGTGCTCATCGTTGCAGCCGTCTTCACGCAGTCCGGCCTGAACCTCCTGCGGCCCGTCACCTCGTACAAGCTCCTGGCCTTTGGTGCGGACTCCATTGCCATCGGCGTCGCCACGGCGGCGTACGCGATCATCCCGCTCGTGGTGGCCATCGCCCTGGGCCGGCTCTCCGACCGCATGGTCAAGCTGCGCATCCTGCTCGCGACCGGGGCGGTCCTGCTCGGCGTGGCCGGCGTGGGGCTGGCCCTGGCCGCCAACCTCTGGGGGATCATCGCGGCCTCCGCCGTCTTGGGCTTCGGCCACCTCGCCTTCACGATCGCCGGCCAATCGGCGATCGCTCGGTATTCGTCCCCGCGGCAGCTGGACGCCGGCTTCGGCTGGTTCACTGCCGCCTACTCGGTGGGCCAGCTCATCGGCCCCTTCCTCGG
>JALAHE010000304.1 GCA_022712075.1 Galactobacter sp. | reverse complement strand
GCCCTCGTCCAGCGAGGTGATGCCGACGACCAGCTGCGCGCTCGGTGCGCCGTCCTCGTGGAGGTACTTGCGCACGTGGCGGGCGTTGCCGGTGGCCTGCTCGCCTGCCGTGTTGTGGGCTGCCTCGTCGCGGCGGATCAGCCGATCCGGCAGCTCCACGTGGCTGAGGGCCGAGACCAGGTAGACGACGCCGGGGGCGTCCTGGCTTTGGAAGCTCACGGCACGCTCGCCGCGGCCCAGGTACAGGCAGTCCTCGCGCTCGAGGGTGTAGTTCTCCTCCCCCACCGTCACCTGGACCGGCTCGTCGCCCAGGTTGAACAGCGCCACCTCGCGGCGGCTCGTGAAGGACTCGGAGCGCAGGTCGGCGGGGACCGGCAGCTGCAAGGTCACGCCGGGCGCGGTGACCGCGCCGCCCACAATCATGCGGTCGTGGTGGGTGTGCACGAGACGCACCTCGCCCTCCACGAAGAGGTCGGGGAAGCGGAAGCGGTCCGTGATGGCCTCGTCACCCAGGCGGTAAAAGTCCTCGGGGTGGGTGGCGTACATGGTCTTCATGAGAGGTTCTCCACTCGGTTGGTCGAGCGTCCGCTGACGAACTCGACGATGTTCTGTGCCGCGATGCTGAAGACGGCGTCGGCCTCATCGGTGTGGAAACCAACGTGGGGGCTGAGCACCACGTTGGTGTCCGTGCCGGGAAGGGAGGCGGGGTTCGGGGGTTCTTCCGTGAAGACGTCCACACCGGCTCCGAAGAGGCGGCCGGAGGCCAGCGCCCCTTCGAGCGCGCCGGCCGCAAAGACCTCGGCGCGGGCCGTGTTCACCACAACCGCGTTCTCGGGAAGCGTCGCGAGCAGTTCGGCCGTGATGAGGCCGTCCGTCTCCGGCGTGTGCAGGAGGTGCACGGAGAGCACATCGCTCGTGGCGAAGAGCTCCTCCTGGGACACCGCGTGCCACCCCTCCAGGTCCGTGCGCTCCGAACGGTTCCAGTAGCTGACGTCCATCCCGAGGGCCTGGCCCATGCGGGCCAGGCGCTCCCCGATGGCGCCCATGCCGAGGACGCCAAGCCGGCGCCCCTTCAGGAGCAGTCCCTGGTCCTTCACCCACTCGCCGCCGCGGATCGTGCGATCGCCGGCCGGGATGCGGCGGGCGACGGCGAAGATTAGCGCCAGCGCGTGCTCGGCCACCGACTGGCTGGCGAAGTCCGGCACATTCGTGACGGCGACGCCGGCCTCGCGGGCCTGCTTGAGGTCCACGAAGCGCTCGGCGCCCGTGCCAACAAAGCTGATCATGCGCAGCGAGGGAACCTCGGCGATGAGCCGCTGCGGCAGCGGACCCTGGTCGCCGATGACGTACACGCCGTCGTAGCCCTGCGCGGCGGCGATCACGCCGTCCACGTCGGCCAGCTTGAGCTCGCGCCAGTCGAGCGTGACGCCGGCCGCCTGCAACAGCGGCATGACATCGCGTTCAACGATCGGCAGGTACTGGTTTTCGCCATCGAGGCAGATGAATCTCATGGGGGGACTGCTCCTGAAGGTGTGAATCTCGGTCCGGCTTACTTGCCGACCCAGCGGTTGAACTCGTCGAGGGTGGCCTCGCCGTTCTTCGCGTAGTAGTCGGTGTCCTGCTTCACGGCGCCCTCGAGGGTGTCACCCACGGGAAGGAAGGGGCGCACCTCCTCGGGGAACTTGTCCGCGGTCAGGCCGGCGACGCCGGCCGGGATGGGCGTGGGCACCTTGGACGCGAAGGCGATTTGCCCGTCGGTGTCCTCGATGACCGCCTTGAGCAGCGCCGTGGCGCCCTCGGCGTTCGGCGCCTTCGCGGGGATGGCCCACACGCTGTTGGAGTAGCCGGCGTCCTTCCACGTGATGTTCATGTCGAAGCCGTTCTCGCTCTTGGCGGTGAAGGCGCGGTTGGCCCAGATGATGCCAATGTCGCAGCTGCCGTTCTCGAACATCTCGAGGGACTGGGCGCCGCTTGACCACCAGGTGATGTTGCTCTTGATCTCGTCCAGCTTCTTGAGCGCGCGCGGCACGTCCAACGGGTAGAGCTGATCCTTGCTCACGCCGTCGGCCAGCAGGGCGGCCTCGAGGGTCCACCCGTACTGCGGGTTGTTGAAGAAGCAGCGCTTGCCCGGGAACTTCTTGGTGTCCCAGAGGTCGGCCATGCTCGTCGGGGCCTCGGGGTAGGCACTGCCATCCCATGCCAGCACCATGCCGAAGGTGCCGACCTCGATGCCGTACTCGTTGTAGGTGCCCTCGCGGAGCTTATCCAGCGGGATCTTGGACGAGTCGAGCTTCTGCAGCATGCCGGCCTCGGCGGCGCGCTCGGCGTCATTCGTGGTGGGCAGGAAGACGAGGCTCCACGGAACCTGGCCCGCCTCGGCGGCGCCGAAGAACTTGGTGGAGGCCTCGTTGTAGTCATCGACCACGGTGATGCCGGAGGAGTCCTTGAAGTTCTTGAAGAGCGTCTTGTCCAGCTCCTCCCAGACCTGACCACCACTGGTGTCGTAGAACTGGATCTCCTTGGAGCTGCCAGAGGAGGAGGGGCCATCAGCGCCGGAACTGCAGGACGTCAGGCCAAGAGCGGCGACTGCGACGACGGCGGCGGCGAACCGTGAGGCGGAGCGATGCATGAGTGGTTCCTTTCGTAGTGGGTGCTGCTACTTGCTGAAGGCCGGGGTCTGTCCGCGGGGGACGGTGAGCCAGACCCGGTCGGCCTCGGAGGGAAGTTCCTGGTGAGGGTTCAGGTCCGCGGTGAGCCGCGTTCCGCACCACTCGAGGGCAACGGCCTGACGCTGGCCGTGGAAGCGGCTGCTCGTCACGATGGCCTCGCCGAGGACGTCGACGTCGTCCCCCGTGGGCTCGGACGTGTGCACGCCGAGCTGCTCGGGACGCACCACTGCGGTGCATTCGGCGTCCGCGGCGATCGGGGACATGGAGCGCAGGCTGCGCCCGTTCCCGAAGGTCACGGTGCCGTCCTCCGCCGGATGCCCGACGGCGTCGAGCCGGTTGGTCTTGCCGAGGAACTCGGCGGTGAACAGGCTGTTCGGCTGCTTGTAGACCTCGGCCGGCGTGCCGACCTGCACGATGCGACCCTCCGTCATGACGCCCAGGCGATCGGAGAGGATGAAGGCCTCCTCCTGGTCGTGGGTGACGTACACGGCCGTCGTCTTGGTCTCCTGCTGGATGCGGCGGATCTCAGCGCCCAGGTCTTGGCGCAGGCCGCGGTCAAGGGCACCCAGCGGCTCGTCGAGCAGCAGGACGCTGGGGCTGAGCGCCAGGGCTCGGCCGAGCGCCACGCGCTGCTGCTGGCCGCCGCTGAGCTGGTGGGGGTGGCGATCGCGCAGATCGCCGAGGCCCACCAGATCGAGCATCTCGTTCACGCGCTTGGCGCGCTCCGCGGCCGGGCGCTTGCCGACCTTGAGCCCGTACTCCACGTTCTCCGCGACCGTGAGAAAGGGGAAGAGCGCGTAGTTCTGGAAGACGAAGCCGATGTCGCGGCGCTGGGTCGGCACCTTCGTCACGTCCCGGCCGTCGATCTCGACCGAGCCGTTGCTCGGGTCGAGCAGGCCGGCGATCACGCGCAGCAGGGTGGACTTGCCCGAGCCGCTGGAGCCGAGGAGCGTGAAGAACTCGCCGGCTGCCACGTTCAGGTCGGTGCTCATGAGCACCTGCTTGGGGCCGTAGTGCAGATCGACGGCCGCGACGTTCACTTCACCGCGATGCATGGTGTTCCTTTCCACGGGTTGCTCGCTCACGCAGCTTCTGTGCGGTTGCGGCGGCGCAGCACCCTGGGGATGAGCACCACGAAGACGATGACGAGGACGAGCAGGGCAGACACAGCTGGGACGCTGGGAACGATGCCGCTCTCCATGTACTTGTAGATCGTGACCGGGAGGGTCTTGTCCGGCCCGGACTGGAGGAAGAGCGCGAGCACCACTTCGTCCCACGAGGTGGCGAAGGCGATGCCGAAGCCGGCAATGATGGCCGGCATCATGCCGCGCAGCAGGACGCTCGTGAAGGACTTGAAGCGCGAGGCGCCCATGGTCCAGGCCGCCTGCTCGAGCGAGGGGTCCTGGCTCGCCATGGCCGTCGAGATCACCGCGAAGGCGAAGGGTGAGGCGACCACCGTGTGGGCCAGGATGAGGCCGATCGTGGTGTTCGCGAGCCCGAACCGCAGCTGCACGTCGAACATGCCGATGGCGAGGAGGATGCCCGGCGTGATGAGCGGGGCGAAGCAGAGACCGGAGACGAGCACCTTCATGAAGGTGGAGGTGGTCCGGGCCACGAAGAGGGAGGCGATGATCGCGACGGTCACGCTGAGCACCGCGGTGCCGAGCGCCACGATGAGCGACTTCAGCAGGGGCCCGGTCCAGGTGCCGCTCGTGAAGACCTCCGCGTACCAGTGCAGCGTGAAGCCGCGGGGCGGGAACACCACGGTGCCGGTCTCTCCCACGCTGAGCGGGAAGATGAAGAGCACGGGGATCAGGAGGATCGCCACGACCACGGCCGCCAGGACGGCGCACGCGATGGTGAGCGGGGTCCACTTGAACGGCAGCTGGTTGCTGACGCCCTTGGCCTGAGCGCCGCCCACGCCGGTCAGGGCGCTGGTGCCGGAGAGGCGCAGCACGCCGGCGTAGCAAACCAGGGTCACGACCAGGAGCAGCACGCCCATGGCACTCGCGGCGCCCCACTTGTAGATGTCGATCTGCTGCTGGATGAAGACAGCGATGGTCTGCTGATCCGGGCCACCCAGGACGGCCGGCACCAGGAAGAAGCCGAGGCCGAGGATGAAGATGAGCAGGGTGCCGCTGATGAGCGAGGACTTGATGCTCGGGAGGTAGACCGTGGTGAAGGTCTTCCACGGGCTGGCGCCCATGGTCTTGGAGGCCAGGAGCAGGTTGCCATCGATGCCGGCCATGCCCGAGTACAGGACCATGATCATGTACGGCAGGAGGTACATCACCGTGCCGATGAGCGTGCTGAACTCGGTGTAGAGCATGTCCGGCGGGTCCATGCCGAGCGAGCGCATGGCCCAGGCGATCGGCCCGGACGGGCTAACGATCGAGCTGACCGAGAAGAGTCGCACCACGATCGAGATCCAGAACGGCACCAGGACCATCAGCAGCAGGATGTTGCCGACCTTGCGGTTCAGACGCGAGAGAATGAAGGCGGTCGGGAAGGCCAGCAGCACCGTGATGAGCGTGGAGAGCAGGGCCAGCCGGATGGTTCGCATCTCGATGCCGAGCAGGAAATCATCCTGGAAGAGGTCGGTGTAGTTCCCGAAGGAGAAGTTCCCCAGGGAGAGCTTGCCGGTCTCGTTGAAGCTGCGGATGGCCACGGTGAGCACGGGCCAGATGTAGAAGAGCGCGTAGAAGAGGAGCGTGGCCCCCATCAGCAGAGGCAGGACGCGCACCCGCCGCGGCTTGCGCAGGCCGCGAGTGATCGCGCCCCTCACCTGGTCGGCAGTGGCCGCCGAGTCGATGGTGGTCTGCGGCATCGGTTCACCTCTTCAAAAGTTGAAACGCTGTTTCATGTCTTGCACAACACAAGTTACCCAGCTCACATGACCGAGGGAATACCTTCATGTTTCGATTTGATAACGGACGCTGCTCGCATCGCCCAATGACAAGCGAATCAGTGGTCCGGGCATCCATCGGCAAGCGATTCCGCACAGATCTTTAGGTTCGCCGGAGAATCGAGCCGGCGGCGCGTCCGCCGCGCGTCAGCGCCGCACCAGCCCCACCTGGCCTCACCGCACCCGGCCGCGGCGCGGAACCGCCCGGTAGCCTGGTCCCGTGGAGATCGACGACATCACGCCCGTGGCGCAGGACTACGTCAAGGCGATCTGGAACGCCACCGAGTGGGGCGAACCGCCCATCACCACCAAGGCCCTCGCCGCACGCTTCGAGACGAGCGCGCCCAACGTCTCCGAGACGCTGCGCCGCCTCGCGCGCCAGGGGCTGCTCATCTACGCGCCGTACAAGCCGGTCGAGCTCACCGAGGAGGGCCGCCACCTGGCCCTCGTCATGGTGCGCAGGCACCGCCTCCTCGAGACCTTCCTCGTCAACACCTTGGGCTATGGCTGGGATGAGGTGCACGACGACGCGGAGCGGCTTGAGCACGCCGTGACCCGCCGCTTCATGGAGCGCATCGACGCCCTCCTGGGCCACCCGGTCGCCGATCCCCACGGGGATCCGATCCCGCGCGAGGACCTCACGGTCCCCCATCCGGAGGACGCGTGCCGCCTCGCCGACGCGGCGCCGGGCAGCTACCAGGTGCTGCGCATCAACGACGACGATCCGGCGATCCTCCAGCGCCTCGAGGAGTGGGGAGTGCGCCCGGGCACGCGCGTGGTCATAGCCGCCAACGGCGCTGCGCTCACGGGAGCCGGCCAGCCGCTCGACGAGCCGGCCTTGGAATCGATCTACGCGCGGCAGCTCCCGGCCTGAGCACAGAGGAAATACCCCGTCTTTCATTGGGGTTGGGATGCTCATGACCGACTTCGATCTCGCGGCCCTGCCGGCCCGCGCCACCTGGGTCCTCGCCGGGGACAGCATCACGCACGGCGTCTTCCACACCCACGGTGAGCGCTCGTGGGCCGAGTTGCTACACGAACGAGTTCGCTGGGAACTCGACCGCCTCGACGACGTCGTGATCAACGCCGGCGTCTCCGGGTGGACCGCCGCGCAGGTGCTCGCGGAGTACGACTGGCTGATCGGCCGGTTCGGCCCCGATGTCCTGAACGTTTCACTTGGCACCAATGACGCCGCCGCCGGCAAGGACGGGCTCGAGGCCTTCGCGGCTGACCTCACGCGGATCGCCGAGCGCGCAAAGGCCGGCGGCGCGCAGCTTGTGTTGCACACCCCGGTGCTCACGCTCGCGGACGCACCCGCGTGGCGGCGCGAGCACCTCGGCGCCTACGCGCAGACGGTCAGGGAAGTCGCGAACCGCGTGGGCGCCACACTCGTCGATCACGAGGAGGCGTGGGAACGCGAGCTCCAGGGTGCGGCTCCCACCGCCTGGATGGACGATCACACCCACCCCAATGCGGTGGGACACCGCCGCATGGCAAACCTGACACTCGCAACCCTGGGCCTGGGCGAACTCGACGAGCGCCCCTAAGGCGCCCCGACAACCCGCCCCGGCCACGCGCCGTCGGGCGGTGAAGCGAACCGCCGCGCACAACACCGCGACGCCGGGTCGTCTCCCCTCAAGACGGAGGCGACCCGGCGTCGCTGTGTTCGCCAGGCACTGGCGGCCGGCCTACACTCCGGCCGCCGGTCTGGGGGCTTAGTTCACCGAGGACTCGCCGAGCGTGACGGTCGCCGACTTCTGCGCGCCGTCGGAGTTGAGCCACGTGAGCTCGACCTTGTCGCCCGGCTGGTGCGCCGAGAGGATCTCCTTGAGCGCCGCGTACGACTTCACGGTCTTGCCGTCCAGGCCGATGATCGTGTCGTTGGCCTTGAGGCCCGACTTCGCCACGGCGCCGCCGTCGATGATCTCCTGCACCGTCACGCCGTAGCCGCCGCCCACCTGGCCGGTGTCCGAGGACAGGACCGAGATGCCGAGGGCCGCGCCGCGGCCGATCTGGATGGTGTCGGAAGACTCGCCGTTCTTGATCTTCTCCGCGATCGTGAGCGCCTCGGAGATCGGGATGGCGTAGCCGTCCACGGTGGCGGAGGTCTGGCCGGAGGACGCGGCGGTGGTCATGCCGACCACCTCACCGGCGTCGTTCACAAGAGCGCCACCGGAGTAGCCGGGCACCACGTCGGCGTCGGTCTCGATCAGGTTGCTGAGCTTCTCCCCCTCAGAGGTGAGCTCCGACTGCGTGGTGATGGACTGCTGTGTCGCCGTGACGGTGCCGCTGAGCTTGCGCAGGTAGCCCTCGCCGGAGGCGTTGCCCACGGCGTGAACGGCGTCGCCCTCGCTCACGGAGCCGGAGGCCGTCTTGACGGTCTGCAGCCCGGAGGCGTTCTCGAGCTTGAGCAGCGCGACGTCGTGCGTGGCGTCGCGGCCCACCACCGTGGCGGTGTACGTCTTGCCGGTCGTGGAGTCGGTGACCTGCACCTTCGTGGAGGCCTCGACCACGTGGTAGTTCGTCAGCACGTAGCCGTCCGAGCTCAGGATCATGCCCGTGCCCGCGCCCTCGCCGCCGTTGAGCGTCGTGTCGATCATGACGAGGCCGGCCAGACCGGAGTCCAGCTTGGTCCCCTCCTCCACGGAGGAATTGCTGCCCTGGTCGGTGGAGCCGTTGCCGTAGTTGCCGTACGGCAGCTGCTGGAACTGACTGCCGCCGTCCGAGCCGTTGCTGCCGCTCGAGCCGTCGCTGCCCTGGCCGTTCTGGCCGTTCTGCGATCCGCCGAACGGGCTGGTGCCGTTGCCGTCCTGGGAGTTGCCGTTCTGCGAGTTCCCAAACGGGTTGGTGTTCTGTGCTTCGGCCTGCGCCTGCCCCTGCTCGATGCCGGCCTGGTGGCCAAACGCCCAGCCGGGCACCGCGCCGAGCGTCACGGCGAGGGCCAGCGCGGCGCCGGCGGCGCCAAAGCGCAGGGCCTTGCGCTTGCGCGGGCTCATGGGCGCCTTCGCCGCCGGGGCGGCCTGGCTCCACGCCTGCGGGTAGGCGTAGGGGTTGGCCTGCTGCTGCTCCGGCGCCGCCTGCGGCGCCACGTTCCACGCGTTGGCGTACGGGGCCTGCTGGCCCCACGCGGTGCCCGACGGCGCGTGGCCGGCCTGGTTGCCCTGGGTCGCCTGGGCAGCGGGGGCACCGTAAGCGGCCTGGCTCGTATGGGACTGCTCGCCGGAGGGCGACGTCTGGCCAGCGGCCTGCGCGTAGCCGGGGGCGTACGTCTGCGTCTGCGAGACCGAAGCCTGGGCCGCCTGCTGAGCCGCGGCCGAGTAGGCCTGCGCGCCCTGGGCCGCGGCGCTGGGGGCGCCGGCCGCGGGAGCCGCCGGGTGTGCCACGGCGGGGGCCTGGATGGGCTGCTGCGCGGCCTCCTCGATCACGCGCTGCGGTTCGATGCGCTGCGTGGGCCCGGTGGGGAGCACCATGGGC
>JALAHE010000303.1 GCA_022712075.1 Galactobacter sp. | reverse complement strand
GGGCGGGGGAGTCAGGGCGGTGCCGGTCATGCTTTCAGTCAACGCCGCGGGCGCCGGTCTCCGCGTCCCCCGCCGGGGTCATTGAGGGACCAGCGCGTCAGACCACGGTCGTACGCCCGGCGTACCCGGCGGCGGGGCTTCCTGACACTGTCGCAGTGACGCACCCCTCGCATAGTGTGATGCCATGACCCAACGCGCCTTTGTGGGGGAATCCGCGCTGGGGGGCGGAGCGCTGGGCCTGGCCCTCGCACCGGCCCTGACGCCGGACGGCCTCGCCGCCTCCCCGAGCTTTTTCCACGGCTTCGCCCTGCACCCGCAGGTCCTGGCCCGTGGCCTCGTGACGCTCGCCGACATCACCGCCACGCGCTACTTCAAGTATGTCCCCACGACGCTGCACGACCCCGTCCTGACGGCCCACGGCGACCGCCTGCGCGCGGAGGTCTTCTCCGCGTGCAACGGCGTCTATGCGCGCCTGGACGTGCTGGGCGCCGGGCTGGCCGGCGGGGAGATCTCCCACGGCACCCCCAACGTGGACGTGGGCACCAAGATGCGCCAGCTGCTCTCCGCCGTGGGCCGCGAGTCAACGCTGCACCTGGATGTGGGCGAGGAGGGCCTGCGCGCGGTTACGGCCACCGACACCGCCGTCGAGCGCCCCGTCCAGATGCCCGATCGCTGGGTGCGCGCGCTCGGCAACGCGGCCGAGCTGCACCACGGGCTGATCGAGGTCTTCCGCGTGGGCAAGCTTCCCGCCCGCCAATTCCTCACGCAGCTGCCGCCCGTCACGGCCACCAACAAGTCGGGCTGGCTCACGGCTGGCCGCACGGGCATCCGCGTGGCCCCGCGCCCGGGCCCGGGCGCCGTGTTCGTCAACGGCCTGCACCGCCTCTCGGCGCTGCGCCGCCTCCTGACCCACGCCGAGGGCCTCGCGGCCTACGGCCCGGCGGACGGCTCGGCCGGCCCGGCGGCGATCGAGCTCGAGCTCCCGGGTGCCCGCATCCTCCTGGCGCTCACCGAGGAGTCCTGGCGCGGCTACTCGGGCGAGGGCGCCCTCCTGGAGGGCCTCGCCTCGCCCACGGTGCTCGACGACGCCGACCTCCTCAGCGTGTCCCTCGCCTTCGAGCCGGTCGTGGACGAGGGGAAGCTCTCGCGCGAGTCGGGGCTCGACCTCGCCAGGGTGCGGGGAGCCCTGGCGGTCCTGGCCGCGAGCGGCCGCGTGGGCTGGGACGTGCGCGACGCCGCGTGGTTCCACCGCGAGCTTCCCTCGGATCCGGACCGGGTCACGAAGGACAACCCGCGCCTCGTTGCCGCCCGCAAGCTCGTGGAGGCCGGCGCCGTGCGCCCGGTGGACGGCCGGCCGGGCGAGTTCACGGTGACGAGCTCCGGCACGCCGTACCGCGTCACGCCCGGGGCGGTGGAACCCCTGCCGCGCTGTACGTGCCTGTGGACGCTCAAGCACGGCAACGGCCGCGGCCCCTGCAAGCACCAGCTCGCCGTCCGGCTGAGTCTCGGCGCCGAGGTGGAGCTCGCCGCGCCCGTCGAGGACGAAGCGCCCGCCGCGGGCGGGACGGCGTGAGCGCCGGGGCGGACGAGGCGGCGGCCCGAGCCGTCGCGGTGGCAACGGAGGCCGCGGAGGCAACGGCGGCGGCGCGCGCCGCGGCTCGGCGTCCTCCCGAGGCCCCCGACCCGCGCTACGCCAAGCGCGATGCAGCGGTCGAGATCTTCCGCGCGCTCGGCTGGGAGGAGCTCGCCTGGGAGGAGATCGCGCAGGCCCCCCTGGGGGATAAGGCCCAGCGCGCGGCCCTGCTGGCCGGCCTCAAGAACGGGGACTGGCAGCCCTTCGGCGAACGCGCCGACGGAACCTTTGGCTGGCACTCGCCGGTCGAGGCCGACCGCGAGCGCCTCGCCCTGTTGGCCTTGCGGGTCGGCGTCCCGGCACCGCGCGCCGCCGTGCTCATCGAGCAGAACGTCGACCGCCGCCGCGATCAGCTCGTGGCCCGTCTCGCCGCCGAGCGCGGCGAGACCTTTGCCGCTACCCTCGTGGCCCGCCTGAGCTCCCCGCGCAACCGCTTTAGCGACACTAAGCCCACGCGGCACGCCTCCGCCTCCGTGACCCTCGCCGAGACGCTGGGGCTGGAGGTGGACCATGAGCTCGAGTGGCTCCGGGACTGGGCCTGCGTCGCGGCCGACGTGATGCAGGGTGTGCACAGCGACAAGCACGGACCCATCGGCAACCCGCCCCGTGAGCTGCTGCGCGCGCGCTTCGGGGAGCACGCCGCGGCGGCCGTCACGGCCGGGGTGAGCATCGAGGGACCCCTCGCCGGCGCCCTGCACCTCGCGGTGCAAGAGGGATGGCTCACCCGGGGGCGAGCCGTCGAGCTTGGCATCGCCGGCCTGGATGCCGCCGCCAAGCAGAACCAGCGCCGCGGCTGGCTCGCCTTCCTCGAAGCCAAGTTGCAGGTGACCGACGCCGAACTGGCGGCCCACGCAGAGGCGCTGCTTCCAGCGCTCTCCGCCGGCGACGGTCCCGTGACGGGGGCGATCCTTCCGCGCATCGCCCCGCTCGTGGAGGTGACCCTGCTGCCGGACCTCGCGCTCGCCGCGGCGACCGTCACGGCGCGCGGGCAGCGCGCGGGTCTCCTCGCGGCGTTTGCCGCGCTCCCCGTGCCGCCCGCCGAGATCGCGGCGGCCGTGTTGGAGCCTCTGGCCGGCGATCGCGGCAACGCCGACGCCAAGCTCGCCCGGGCCGCCGCCCGGCTCTGGGAGGCCTGGGGTGGCGAGGGACCCGCCCAGGAAACGCCCGACGTCGGGCGGGAAGCGGGTGCCACGACCCACCCCGGCGCGGGGAACGCGGCCGGCCCCGCCGGGGCCGGATCGGCGGCACACGAGCCCGAGGCCCGCGCGCTGGGCGTCCCCGAGCGCGCGCTCGCCGCCTTCGCCGCCGGGGCCCTCGAGCTGGCCGAGGAGGGCCTCGCCTCCGTGCTCTGGCCCTTGCTTCACCTGACGCTCCAGGCGGCCGTGGCCGCCCCTCGCACCCCGCCGGGCGCGGCCGACGTCGCCGAGGCCATGGCGAGCCTCGCTCCCCAGGCCGCGAGCGCCGTCGTGCAGGGCCTGGCCCCCGCCACGATCCTTGAGGTGCCCGGGCTGCGGGCCCTGGCCGCCAAGGGCGGCTCGGCGCGCGCCCCGCGCGCGGCGACCCAGGCCCTCGCAGCGCTCGCGGCGCACGCGCCGGAGGCGAGCGCCCAGGCGGCGCCGGCGCCGGGCCCGGCCTCTGCTGCCCCGGGCAAGGACGCGTCCGCGGCGAAGGCCCTGGCCGACGCCGCCCCGCTGGACACTGCCTCCTTCCGGCGCGGCTTCGCCGTCCCCGACAGCACGGCGCGACACCTGCCGGACGGTGCGGGCATCGAGGCCGTGGTCCACGACCCGGCCGAGAAGAGCAAGCAGATCGCGCTGCTCGTCACGCTGCCGGCTCACCCTGGCGTGAGCTTCCGTGTGCTCAAGGGCTGGTACTACGACCTCGCCTTCGAGGGCCAGTGCCAGGCCCAGCGCCGCGAGGAGGGCGTGGAGCCGCGGACCGTCTTCCTGCACTGGGACAGCAAGGCGGCAGAGCTGGTCGTGACCGAGCACCGGAACTGGGTCAAGGGCAACGGCGGGCCGCTCGTGCGCCAGGACGGCACGGAGCTTCCGCCGTGGAGCGTCGTGGCGACCGCCGCGGCGCTGGGCTGTGCCCTGCACGAGGGGTACCAGGGCTCCGAGGGCCTCGCGGCGGTGCGGCAGATGCTCGAGCTGCGCCGCTTTCACGCGGGAAACGTGGCCGAGGCCGCCCGCGCGCTCTTCGTGAGCGAGGCGGTCGTCCCCACGCGACTCACGCGGCTCGTGGAGGAGGAGCGCAAGGCCCTCGGGGTGCTCTGGCCCCTCCTCACGGAGGCGCTCGCCGCCGCTGCGGCCGCCCCCAAAGCTCCGCGCTTCACGGCCCGCGTGCTGGACACGGCGCTGGCCAGGCTGCCGCACCTCGCCGAGGCCACGCGGCGCGGGCTCATCCCGGCCCAGGCCTGGGAACCGGTCCACCGGCTCGCCGCGGTCAAAGGTTCGGGGGCCGCGTTGAGCAAGGCGCGCGCTCTCTCCGCGGCGCTCAACACCATCGCTTCCGGCAGCACCACCGCGGTTTCAGCTGACGCCAGCACCGACGCCACAGCCAAGGAGACGTCATGAGCACCCATCGCGAACGCCTCGACGCGGCCGTCGCCGTTTTCAAGGAGCTCGGCTGGCAGGAGGCCGCCACCGAGGACGCGGTCCGGCTCCCGCTCGGCACGCCCGAGCAGCGCGCGATCGCCAAGGCGGGGCTGGCCTCCGGGCCGTTCTCGCGGTGGGGTCAGGACGAGACGGGCCGCTGGGGCGAGCAGCGCTTCATCGACGTCGACGAGATCCGGCTCGGGCTTTTTGCCACGCGCCAGGGGGTGAGCACCCAGCGGGCAGCCCGGCTGCTGGAGTTCGGTGCAAAGAGCGCCGTGGTGGGCGACGTCGTCGCCGAGCGTGGCGCGGCGTTCGCCTCGGCCTTCGTCGACGCCGTGAGCATCCCGGCCAACCGCTCGTGGGAGTTTGCCCCGGGCCTCTTCGCCCGGCACACCCTGGCCCTCGTGGCCCGGCTGGGGCTGCCCGTCCCCGAGAACGTGGAGTACCTGCGCGACTTCGCGCTCCTCGCCGCCACGCGGCACGCGCCGGAGGCCTGGCGCGACGCGCGCGAGTTTACGGGGCCCGAGGGAGCGGGCCTCGACGAGGCCACGGTGCTGGCGCCCCGCTTCGCGGAGCACGTTAGGCTCGCCGTGGAGCTCGGGGTGCCGGCCGCAGGCCCGCTCCCGGACGCCCTGCGCTTGGGGCTCGAGCGCGGCTGGCTGGGCCGCGAGGAGACGACCGAACTCGCGCTCCTGGGCCTGCAGACCGCCCAGCGCCCCACCGACCGCAAGGCCTGGGTCGGCTTCCTGTCCGAGCCGCTCGCCCTGACGCCGGCGGAGCTCGCCGCGCGCGCCGACGAGCTCGTCCCCGTCCTCTCGCTGGGCGAGGGGCCGCTCATCGAGGCGCTCGCCCCGCCGCTGATCTCCGCCGTCCCGGACGCGCAGCTCCCCGACGTGGCGCTCGGTGCCTTGACGGTCAGCACGGCCAAGGGCCGCCGCACCGTGCTGAGCGCACTGACCGACCGCGGCGCCCCGGCGGCCTGGGTCGCGGGCGGGGCGGACGGCCTCGACGAGCTCGTGGCGGGCATCGTGTCGCCGTGGGCCGGCGCGCGCGACCGCTCCCTCGCCAAGGCCGCCTCCGGCTTCCTCGGAGCCTGGGGCCTGAACGGCCCCGGCGCCCCAATCGACGGCACCTCAGGGCACGACGCCGCTGGGCCGGGTGCCGCTGCACCCGTCGCCGTCCCGAGCGGCACGGAAGGCGACGGTCCCGCCGGGGCCGGGCACGGCGCCGTCGGGCAGGACACCGGCGTGCCGGGCGCCTGGCGCCCCACGCCCGAGCTCTGGGGGGCCCCCGAGCTGACGTTCGCCCCTCCAGGGGTGGAGGCGTTCCGGGCGGCGGCCGCCGCGGTCGCCGACGGCCTCAACCCGGACGTGGACGGCGAGGTCTTCCTGGCCCAGCTCAACGCCCTGGCCCGCCTCGACGAGGACGCGGCCCGGGCCGAGATCCTCGCGCTGGCGGACGGCGGCTACGCGATAGACCTCGCGAAGGTCTGGGCGAGCCGGGGCGAGCACCCGAACTACTGGGGCGATCCGGAGACGGTGCTCGACTGGCGCGAGCACGCCGTCGTGGCGGCGCCCGGCTACCTGCCCGTGCTGCTCTCCACCCCCTCGCGCGTCGACGCCTCGGTGAGCGGCGAGGCGCTGCTGCGGCGCCTGCGGATCTATGCCGAGCAGGGCGCCGCGGCGCACGAGGCCGACCTGCTCACGGCGCTCCTGCGCCTCGACCACGCCTCCGTGACGCCGGAGCAGGTCGAGGAGCTGCGCTCGCTCGAGGTGCCGGTGCTGACGGTCAAGGGCAAGGACGCCGGGTACACGGCCGGGCCGTTCGCGGCTGAGCATGTGGGGGATCCGGTGATCGAGCCGGGCTTTAAGACCCCCGGCCGGGCGGGCGCCCACTCCGATACCTATTTCAAGCGCCAGCGCTACGACACCCCGGCCTCGCTCAAACGGGCCAAGCTGAGGCTGGACGAGGAGCCGCGCTACGCGTACCGGGATGACCCCTTCACCCTCCTGCCGTTCTGGGGCGATGCCCTGCACGCCGGCGCGCGCTACGACGGCCTGGACCCGAGGGCCTGGGTCTGGCGCCAGCTGGCCCGCCGCCGCTCCCCGCTGACCCCCGGCACGGCCCTGAACCTGCTGGCGGCGCAGCGCGACGGCCTCGAGACCCGCGAGGCGGCGGGCCGGGCGCTCGCGCTGCGGGAGGCGTGGGAGCGCGGCCTGCTGCGCCCCGGCGTGGCCGACGCACGGCTGCTGAACTGGATGCACGAGCCGGAGCGGCTCGCCTCGATGGCCCGCGTGCTGCTGCAGCTGGGCCTCGAGGAGGGACTGGGCTCCGTGGTGTGGCCAGTGCTCGACGACTTCCTCGTCATTGCCGGCGCCAAGACCCGCATGCTGGCGGGCGCCTCCGAGCTGGCGGAGGCCGTGCTCGAGCTGACGCCTGGTGCGGTCGCGGCGCTCGGCTCCGGCCTCGCACAGCCGCGCGCGCTGCGCCTGCCCGGCCTGCGGGACCTCGCCGCGCGCTCGGGCTCCTCGCGCGCCGTGCGGGCGGCCAAGGAGGCGGTGGCCTTGCTCGACGCCGCCCTGGCGGCCTGGGAGGATTCGCCCGCCGCCGCGGGAGCCTCTGAGGGCGCCGGCCCGGGAGAGGAGGGGCCCGCCCAGGACGGGCCGGGCGCGGGAAGCGAGGCCGCGGCGTCGGGCAGCGCCGCCCCTTCCCTGAGCGAGGCGGAGTTTGCCGCCGCGTGGGACACGGGCCTGGAGGACCCGTCCGTCGTGGAGGACGGCGTGGGCGTGGAGGTCGTGGAGTCGGCCGACGGCTCCACGAAGCGGCTCATCGTGGTGCTCACGCTGCCCGGCGAGGAGGGCGTGCGCTTCCGCGTGGACAAGGGAAGCTACTTCGGCGACCTCGTGGGCCAGCGCGCACTGCAGGCCGAGGTGCTGGCGGACGGCCGGGACCCGGCCGCGGCGATCCCGCTGGGCGAGCTCGAGCGGCGCAAGTTGCACTGGGATCGCGAGGCCGGGCGGCTGGCCGCCGTGAAGTTCTCCGGCAAGTACGTGGACCTCTCGCTCGCGCAGGGCCTCGCGACGCTCCTGCTGGCGCTCGTGGCCCAGCCGGGGGACAGGGGGACCTCGGCGCTGTCCGGGGCCGTGGAACTCGCGCAGCGCAAGGAACTCGGACCCACGCGGGTGGCTGCGGCCATGAAGGTCCTGCTGACCCAGGAGGCCGTGAGCCCGGCCCGCCTGGCAGCCGCCGCGGGCAAGGTGCCGGGCCTCCTCGCGGTCTTCTGGCCGTTCCTGACGGAGGCCATCGCGCACGCCGCCACACTTCAGGGGGCGCCGCCGCGCTGGCTGGGCGGCGTGCTGGACGAGGCACTTGATCACGCGCCGGTGCTCCGCGAGGCGGCGGCCCGCGGGCTCATGCCCGCCCGCTGGGAGGGGTTGGAGACGCTCGCCGCCCGCCCGGGCAAGGCGGCGGCGCTCGCCAAGGCGCGGGCGTTGCTCGAGGCCCTCGCGTGAGCCGCGAGGTGCGCCTCGACGCCCGCTTGGAGGCGGCGCTCACGCCGGCCGAGCGCGAGCACGTGGGGCGGCTGCGCGCCGCCGTCGCCGTGTTCCGCGAGCTCGGCTGGGAGGGGGCCACGCCCCAGGACGCGCCGGGGTTGGCGCTCGGAACCAAGGAACAACAGAAGATCGCCAAGGACGGCCTGCGCGCGGGTGCCTGGCGGCTCTCGGTGCAGGCGAACCGGAACCACTGGGTCAACGTGGACGTGGCCGAGGTGGACCCGCTCATGCTCGCGCTCTTTGCGCTGCGGCTCGGCATCGGCGCCCAGCGCTTTGCAGCGATCCTTCCGGCGGCCGTGTGGGCCGCCCGGACCGAGGAGGGCGAGGCCGCCGTGGCGGGGCTCGTCCGCGAGCGCGGCGAGGCCTTTGCCCTGAGCCTCGCGCGCGCCGTCTCACGGCCCACGCAGCGCGGCTGGGCCGGCACGCCGTTCTCGCTCGCGAGCGTGTCGGTCCCGAACTTGCTGAGCCAGGGGCTGGACGCACACGACCTGGAGACGGGGAAGAGCGGCGCCAGGGACGCGCAGGGCTTCCTGACCGACTGGGCGGCCCTCACGAACGCCGCGCGGCGCGCACACGAGGGGCAGAGCCCCAGCCGGGGCGAGCGGCCGCCGGCCTGGGCCTGGGAGTCCGACGCGAACATGGAGCGCTGGGAGGACGTCCTGCGTCAGCAGGGCCGCCACGACCTGGGCAACGCGCGCCTGCTTCCGGTCCTCAGCGAGGGCCTCGAGGCGCGGCTGCGCGCCGCGCTTGCCGCCGGCGTGACAGCGTCCTCGGGGCTGTCCGAGCTCGTCGGGTGGGGCGCGCGGGCCGGGCTGCTGCAGCGCGCCGCCGCCGTCGACCTCGCCGTCCAAGGGCTCGACGCCGCGGGGAGCCCGGGCGACCGGCTCGAATGGGCGCAGCTCCTGGCCGAGGGGCTGGGCGCGAGCGACGAGGAGCTCGCCGCCGAGGCTCTGCGCCTGGCCGGGCCGCTCAGCACGGGCGACGGAGCCGTCATCGAGGCGCTCGCCCCGCGCCTCATCGCCGCGGCCGCCGAGGCCGAGCTGCCCGACGTCGTGCTCCCCGCCCTCGCGGCGCGGACCAAGAAGGCGCGCCGCGCCGTCATCGACGCGCTCGCGGCCCGGCCCCGCCCGGAGGCGGGCGTCGCCCAGGAGTTGGGCGCCGCCGTCGGGCCCTTGCTCGCCGAGACCGGGCCCTTGGCCCGCGCCGCGGAGCGGCTCCTCGCCTCCTGGGGTGTGGAGGCCGTGCCCGATGAGGCGGAGGCGGACGTCCCGGCGGGGGCGCGCTGGGAGCCCACCCCCGCGGTCTGGACGCCGGGGCCGCTCCTGGCCGGACCCGCCACGCCCGAGCGCCTGAGCGGGTGGATCGCGGCCGTGGTGGCCCGCCGGACCTTCGGGACGGACGCCCTCGCCGAGCGGCTCCTCGCCGACGCCGTTGACCTCGCCTCTCGCGACCTCGACGCCGCGCTCGCGTGCTTCGAGAGTTTCATCGAGAGCGGGATGTGGCAGCTCGCCATCCCGGCCTCGCGAGCCCTGCGGCGCTCCCCGAAGGAACGCCCTTACCGCGAGCGCCCAGGCGCCCTCTTCGACCGCGCGGAGGCAGCCCTGCGCGCGCTCGGAGAGGCGCCGCTCCTACTCTCCACGCCGAGCGACGAGAGCCTGCGGATCACCGGCGCGGACCTCGTGGCGCGGCTGGGTGTCCTCGCCCAACGCGGCCTCGGCGCCGAGGAGTACGACGCCCTCGTGGCCGCCTACCGGCTTGACCCCGCCACGGTGGACCGCTCGGTGCGGGAGGCGCTGGCCGCCTCGCGCGTGCGGCTCGGCACGGGGTGGCGCACCGGGCGCCACGTGGGCGAGTTCGTGCTCAGCTACCTCGCCGACCCCGTGCGGGAGCCGGCCCTCGCCACCAATCCGCGCACCGGCCGGCTCTACCCCGAGAAGATCGTGGCGCCGGCCTCGGTGCGGGACGTTGCCCACGCCGTGCCGGGCCGCGGCTACGGCGAGGAGGTCGCCACGGCCTCGCTTTTCCCGCACTGGTCAGACGCCGTCGCCGCGCTCCCGGCCTTCGACGCTGTGTGGTTCATGGAGGTGCTGTGGGACCAACAGGCCAGGCGCGCCGAGCCGTTCACGCCGTTAGCGGCGACCGCACTGCTTGGCACCGCCCGCGGGCAGGACGGCGAACGCGGCGCCGCCCTCGCAGAGAGCATCGCAGGGGCCTGGAAGCGTGGGCTGCTGCGCCCCGGGAGCTTCGATCCCGAGCTGCTCGACCTGAAGGCCGGGCCGCCCGAGCGGCTCGCCGCCTTGTCCGGTGTGCTTTCCGAGCTGGCCGGGGAGGGCGGCGGTGCCTTCGCGTGGGACGCCGCCGATCGCGTGCTTGCCGCCTCGGCCGCCGCCTCGCGCCTGCTTTCAGGCAGCGCCGAGCTGGCGACGCTGATGCGCTCGCTCGCGCCCGAAGCCGTGGCGGCCGTCGCCTCCGGGGTCGCGCCCGCGTCCGTGCTCGAGTCGCCGGGCCTGCGCGCCGTCGCGGCGCGTGGGGGTGCCTCCGCTGCGGTCGCCGCGGCCAAGGCCGCCGTGGCGCTCCTGCCGGAGGTGACCTCGGGCCAGGGTACGACGGCGCCCTCCCGCCCAGGCGAGCCGGTCCCGGCCGGCGAGCGGGCGGCGTCGGGCGAGAAGAACCCCACGCCGAAGGCGGCCGGGCACCCCGCGCCCCACACCCTCGTGTTCCTGCCCGTGCCGGCCCATCCCGCCGTGGACATCGACGACGGTGGCGTGGTGCGCGTCCAGACCGGCGCCGACGGCGTGCATCACGCCGGCATCGCGCTGCCGGCGCTGGGCCGGGAGTTCTTCGACGCCCCCACCTCGCGTCCGCGCGAGCTCGCGGAGACGGGCGGCGTGTGGCTCGCCGGGTACACGGGGGAGGTGGCGCCGACCGGCGCGCGCCGGGAGGAGCTGTACCGGCTGCGCTGGGACGCGCTCGCCGGGCGTATGGAGATTCTCGGCCGCGAGGAGTGGCATGCGGCCCTGCTCAGGCCGGCGCACCGGGAGGGGTTCCTGCAACGGCTCAAGGGGGCCTTCGCCAAGCCGGCGGCGCCGGCGCCCGTGGTGCTCTCGCGCTCCCTCGTGTCGAGCGCGCTGGCGGGCATGGCGTCCTCCGGGGCACCAGGCACGTGGGGCAGGAAGCTGGCCGGCGAACTGGCCCGAGCCGGCGCGCTCTCTGCGGCCAATGTGCGAGCTGCGGCCGTCGGCGTGGCCCCGCAGCTCGGGGAGGCCCTGGGCACCTGGGTGAGCGTGCTGGAGAAGGACCGCGAGGCGATCGTGGTGTTCTGGCCGCTGCTCGAGCAGGCGCTCGAGGTGGCCGCCGGGCAGGACGGCATCCCACGCTGGCTCAACCGCGCGCTGGACATTGGCCTGGCCGTGGCCCCGGAGCTCGCCGAGCTGCGGCGGCGTGGGCTGATCCCGGCCCGCTGGGAGGCACTCGAAACCCTGGCCGCGCGGCCCGGCACGACGGCGGCGCTCAAGAAGGCCCGAGAACTCAAGGAGGCGCTCGCGTGAGCACGCAGCGACAGAAGCAGGACGCGGCGATCGCCGTGTTCAGGGAGCTGGGCTGGGAGGGAGCAGGCCTCGACCAAGTCATGGGGCTACCGCTCGGCACCGAGCAGCAGCGCCGCGGGGCTAGGGAGGGGCTCGAGAAGGGCGAGTGGGAGGGTTTCCTCCCCGACCCCGCGGACGCCGAGGAGAGCGGCGAGTGGGGCAACTTCTGGGGCGTGGATTCCTCCGTGCTGCGCTTCTTCGCCCTGCGCGTCGGGGTGAGCCCGCGGCGGGCCGCTGCGGTGATGGCCGAGCACTCGCGTGGTTGGGCCCATCCGAAGGCCACGAAGGCGACGGTGGCGGCCCTGGCCGAGCGCGGCACCGAGTTCGCGGCGCGCTTCGTGGACGCCGCTGCCTCCGGCAACGAGTTTGCTTGGTTTGAGGTCTCCGACGCGGCGCTCGCCGCCGTGCACGAGCTGCGGCTTCCGGTGCCGGGGCAGACGCAGTACCTCGACTCGTACGCGGAGTACGTGGCGCTCCTCCTGGCGCGTGTGGCTGAGGGCTCCGCCCCGGACCCGAACGCTCCGTGGCAGCCGGAGCTCGAGTCCATCCGGGCCCGCTTCGCGGAGCACGTTGCGCAGGGTGTTCCCGCGGCGGCCGCGCGGTCCGAGGACTGGGCGGCGGTCGTGTCCGGCGCCGCGGCACTCGGCTGGTTGAGCCGCGCGGAGGCGCTCGAACTCGCGTGGACGGGGCTGGACGCCGCCCAACGCCCCGTGGCCCGCGGGCCCTGGGTCAGCGCCTTGGCCGGCCCCTTGGCCGTGAGCGACGACGAGCTGGACGCCGCCCGCGACCGGCTCATCCCCTTGCTCTCCCTAGGTCACGGCCCGCTTGTGGAGCTTGTCGCGCCCCGCCTCCTGGCCCGCTCGAGCGACGAGCAGGCCGTGGAGCTCGCCTACGCTGCACTGAGCGCCGGGACCCAGAAGGCCAAGGTCGCGGTCCTCAAAGCCCTGGCCGCCCGACCCGCCCCTCAAGGCGAGGCGCGCGCCGAGCTGCTCGGCGTCGTCGAGCCCTTCCTTGACGGCACCCCCACGGAGGCCAAGGCGGCCGCCGCCCTGCTGGCCGCGTGGGGCGCCGAGGCGCCCGGCGACGAAACGGGCCCCATCTAGGCGCGGGGGCGCTGGGGGCCGGTGCCGGACTTGCGCCGGATTGAACGCTTCGAGGTGGGGG
>JALAHE010000302.1 GCA_022712075.1 Galactobacter sp. | reverse complement strand
CCTTCCCCCCCCCTCGGGCCGTGCGCCCCGCCCCGGGGCCGGGGCGCACGCAACCTGGTGGGTTACTTTTCGTGGGCCCGGGTGCCGCCCCGGGCCCCGAGGGCGCGGGGCCGGCCAGGGCGGGCCCGTCCCCGCGGCGCGGGGCCGGGCGAACGCCCGGTGAGCGGACCCACAGTGACAAGCAGGAACATCTCTGCCAGAATAGTTGTTGCTTCAAGTAAAGCCTCAAGCGATCAGGATGCCCGGGGCGCACCGACACCAGGAGAAGAGCCATGATCCAGGGCAACGCAGAACAGACGGCCCTCAAGAACCCCGAGGACCGCCTCGACGTCCTCAGCACCGTGGGCACCGTGACCCTCAAGGTCGCCGACCTCGACGGCATGATCCGCTTCTACCACGAGGGCGTGGGCCTCGCGGTGATCGCCCAGGAGGGCGACTCCGCCATCCTCGGCCGCCACGGCGTCCCCTCGCTCATCCTGGAGCACGAGCCGGCCCTCAAACACGCCGCCAACGGCGCCGCCGGGCTCTACCACACGGCCATCCTCTTCGACTCGCGCGCCGACCTCGCCGCCTCGATCTACTCCGTGGCGCGCAAGTACCCCTCGCAGTTCACCGGCTCGGCCGACCACTTCGTCTCCGAGGCCTTCTACTTCGATGACCCCGAGGGCAACGGCGTGGAGCTGTACTTCGATCGCCCGCGCGAGGCCTGGGAGTGGCACAACGGCGAGGTGAACATGGGCACCGTGTACCTGGATCCCAACCAGTACCTGCAGGCCAACATGACCCAGGAGGGGCTCGAGAACCCGGTCGGCACCGACCAGGCTGCCTCGGTGGGCCACGTGCACCTGAAGGTCGGCGACACCAAGACGGCGCGCGACTTCTACGAGGGCATCGTCGGCTTCGACGTCACCACCAAGCTGGGCGACCAGGCGATCTTCTTCTCCGTGGGCGGCTACCACCACCACCTCGCCGCGAACACGTGGGAGTCCCGCGGTGCCATGGGCCGCGCGCCGAGCCTCGGCCTCGGCGAGATCGACCTCGTCCTGCCGCACGAGGACGCCGTGGGCGCCCTCCGCGAACGCCTGACCGCGCGCGGCGTGAGCCAGCACAGCGACGGCCGCACGCTGACCTTCGAGGACCCCTGGAAGAACGCCCTGCGCGTCACCGTCAAGGGCGCCTAAGCCCCGGCAACCTCCTGAAGACCCGGCCCCGGACGCAGCGCGTCTGGGGCCGGGTCGCGTTCCCCTCACAGCGGCGGGCTGAAGGCCCGTGGCGAAAAACCGCCAGCGCCCGGAGGGAAAGCGCGGCACCATAAACGGGTGAGCATTCAACAGCACGACGACGCGGCGGCCGGCCCGGGCGGGCCCGTCGCCTCCGGGGCCGAGGTCACCGGGCCCACCGCGCCGCTGCCCTTCGACGCCGCCTACGCCGCGATCCACGCCCGCGATGCGCGCTTCGACGGCCAGTTCTACACGGCCGTGCTCTCCACCAAGATCTACTGCCGCCCCTCCTGCCCCGCGCCCACACCGAAGCCGCAGAACGTGCGCTTCGTCCGCACCGCGGCCGAAGCCCAGGGCATGGGCCTGCGCCCGTGCCTGCGCTGCTTCCCCGAGGCCCTGCCCGGAACGCCGCAGTGGGCGCCGCGCACCGAGCTGGCCCGTCGGGCCCTGGAGCTGATCGCGGGCGGCGGCCTGGACGAGGCCTCCCTCGACACCCTGGCCCGCCGCCTGCACACGAGCCCGCGCACTCTGCACCGCGTCATGGTGGAGGAGACCGGCGCCCCGCCCGTGGCGCACGCGCGCGCCCACCGGGCCCGCACCGCGTTCCGCCTCCTCGCCTCCACGGATCTGCCCAACACCGAGGTGGCCTGGGCCGCCGGTTTCGGCAGCGTCCGCCAGTTCAACGACACCGTGAAGCAGGTCTTCGACCGCACGCCCTCGCAGCTGCGCGAGGCGGCCAGGCGCAGCCCCCGCGTTTCAGCCCCCGGCGTGCCGGCGGCCCTCAGCGCGCGGCTCGAGGCCCGCGGCCCCGTGGACGTGCCCGGGCTGCTGCAGTGGTTCGGCGCGCGCACACTGCCCGGCGTGGACGAGGTGCTCGGCTCGCAGTACAGCGTTGCCCTGCGCCTGCCGCGCGGCACGGGCACCGTGAGCGTGGGGCTGGACGCCGACGAGCGCCTGCGCGCCACCCTGACTCTGGACGACGCCGCCGACCTCACCGCCGCCGTGCGCGTGGCCAGGCATCTCTTCGACTTGGACGCCGACTCCCCCACGATCGATGCCGCCCTGTGGCAGCTGCCCTGGCTCCGCGATGGGGTCGCCACCCGCCCCGGCGCCCGCATCCCTGGCGAGCCGACGCTGACCGAGTCGCTGTGCCGCGCCATCGCCACCCAGCAGGTCTCCGTTGCGGCCGGCCGCGCGCAGCTGCGCCGGCTCGTCGAGGCGGTGAACGGACCCACCGGCCGGCCCGCCGAGGCTCCTGCCGATGCGCCCGCCGCTGCGCCCGGGGAGCCGAGCGGCGGGGCCGCCGAGGCGAGCGGCGCCGGCGGCGACGCGATCGCGCTCGGCGACCCCACGCCGTCGGGCACCCACCTCACGCCCTTCCCCACGGCGGCCGCCGCCCTTGAAACCCTGGACGCGTGGTTCCGCGGCCCGGCCGCGCGGCGCGACACCTTCGAGCGCGTGCTCGCCCTCCTCGCCGAGGCAGGCGAGCCGACCGACCGCGACGGCGCCTCGGCGCTGCTGGACGAAGTCGGAGCCCTCAAGGGCATCGGCCCGTGGACGATCGCCTACGCGCGGCTGCGCACGGTGGGCGACCCGGACGTCGACCTCTCGGGCGACGGCGCGCTCCTGAGCCGGGCGCGTACGCTGGGCCTCGCCGAGGACAAGCGCCGCCTCACGACCCTTCTGGACGGCGCGCGCCCTTGGCGCTCCTACGCCGCCCTCCACCTCTGGGGCTGAGCCCCCGTGACGAACACGGAGCAGACCATGGAACACCTCTTGACGAGCTCCCCGCTGGGGACGCTGATCATCGCCGGCAACGGCGCCGCCGTCACCGGCGTGTGGTTCGAGGACCACCGCTACTTCCCCTCGGACGCCACGCTCGGCGAGCGCGTGGAGCCCGGGCAGGACGCGGTGCTCGACGCCGCCGCCCACCAGTTGGGCGAGTACCTCACGGGGGAGCGCGAGGACTTTGACCTCCCGCTGGACCCGGCGGGGACGGGCAAGCAGAAGAAGGTCTGGGAGATCCTGCGTCGCATCCCGGCCGGCTCGGTCACGACCTACGGGGCCATCGCCCGCGAGCTGGGCAAGCCAAAGGCCGCGCAGGCAGTGGGCCAGGCGGTGGGACACAACCCGCTCTCCATGATCGTGCCGTGCCACCGCGTGGTGGGCGCCGACGGCTCCATGACGGGCTATGCCGGCGGGCTCGAGCGCAAGCGCTTCCTGCTGGATCTTGAGGGCTACGACCCCGTGCTGGAGGACGCGCTGTTCTGACGGCGCCGGTGTCGGGCGCGCAGGCTCTGCACGCCCATGATCGGCAGGAGCAGGACCGCGAGCAGCGGCGCCACCACTGCGCCGTAGGCCAGGACGCTGGAGGAGCGGAAGTCCGCCGATCCGCCGCGCCCCAGGCCAATCCAGCCCGGCGCCTGCGGGTCCTTGGCCAGCAGGTAGCTCGCCTCGTAGCCGCCGATGCTGTCGTCGCAGGAGACGGCGTACTCGCCCGTGGCCCCGGCGCCGAAGCCCGCGTAGCTCTCGAAACCGGCGCGCGGCGTGACCCACCAGAGGGTGTCGTTCCAGCTGAGGTCTCGCACGCGCTGCACGGCAGGCTCCTCGCCACCGGCGGAGCGCACGGTGCACTCGAGCGTGCCGAGCATCGCGGCCCGGCCGGAGGCCCAGATCCCCACGCGCTGCCCCTCCTCGAGTCGCACGCTCACGCTCGTCCCGCTGGGGCCGGGCGTGGCGTCGGCCACCGAGGCGCGGACGGGCAGCACCCAGAACACCCACAGGCCGAGCCCGAGCGCCGCGCTGAGCGCGCACGCGAGCCAGCCGAGCCAGCGGCGTTCTTTCGACGGGATGGGGCGCACGGCCCCACCCTAAGGGCCGCGGCGCCCGGGTGGGCCCCGGGCGCGAGGCACGGGGCGTGACGGAGTCGACTGACAGGCCCAACGGCGCGTGGCTAGGCTGGGCGCGGATCGCGTGGCAGCGGTTCCCGCGCGGCGCCGCGAGGCGCCAGGCACCCGCGGCAACGTGACCCACGGCACGGAACCGACGCGGCGTCGTGCACAATGGAAGCACAATTGGTGTTACCTAAAGCACGCAACGCCCTCCCGAAGGAGCCCCTGAAGAGCATGACCCGCGGCCTCTACGTCAGCGCCACCAGCGCCGGCTCAGGAAAGTCCCTCATCGTCCTCGGCCTCGGAGACCTCCTGCACCGCCGCGCCGACACGGTGGGCTTCTTCCGCCCCATCACGGAGGCGAGCGACCCCGCCGCGGACCCGAGCGTGCGCCTCATGACCTCGCTCTTCGAGCTGCCCTCCGAGCGCATCGGCGTGGGCCTCACCCGCGCCGAGGCCCGCAAGCTCGTCGCCGCCGGCCAGGTCGAGGAGCTCTACTCCCGCGCGCTGGACGCATACTCCCGCGTGGCCGAGCACGCCGACGTGGTCATCGTGGAAGGCACCGACCTCTCCGGCCACGACTTCACGAGCGAGTTCGACCTCAACGCGCGCCTGGCCAACCATCTGGGCTGCCACGTGGTGGGCGTCGTGAACGGCGCGGGCAAGGACGTGCAGCAGGCCGCCGACGACGTGGACGTGGCCCGCGACTCCTTCTACGCCGAGCACGTCTCGCTGCTCTCCATGATCGTCAACCGCGCCGAGCCGGCCCTCGCCGACGAGCTCCGCGCCGCCGTGCGCCCGGGCCTCAACGAGCGCAAGGTCTACGTGGTCCCGGAATTGCCCGACGTCGTGGCCCCCACCGTGGGCGAGGTCGCCTCCGCGCTGGGCGCGCGCCTCATCGCCGGCGCTCCGGCCGAGGATCGCGACATCAAGCACATCATCGTGGCCGCTATGAACGTTGGCTACCTCCTGGAGCGCTACGAGCAGGACGACACCTTCCTCGTCACTCCGGCCGATCGCACCGACGTGCTGACGGCGGCCATCGCGGCCGCGCGCACCCCTGGCTTCCCCTCCACCGCCGGCGTGCTCGTGACGGGCCGCCGCCCCGTGGAAGATTCGGTCCTCCCGCTCCTGGCCGAGGCACCCTTCCCCGTCTACGTCACGGATCAGGGCACCTTCGAGGCCACCACCGCCGTGGCCGGCGTGCGCGGCGAGCTCACCGCCAACGTCCCGCGCAAGACGGCCGCCGCCTTGGGCGCCTGGTACCAGGCCGTGGACGAGGACGAGCTCCTCGCCCGCCTGCAGCTGCCGGCCCCCGAGCTCATGACGCCCGTGCGCTTCCTGCACCAGCTCGTGGAGACCGCCCGCGCCGAGCGCAAGACGGTGGTGCTCCCCGAGGGAGAGGACGTGCGCGTGCTGCGCGCGGCCGAGATCATCGCGCGCCGCGACATCTGCGACCTGGTGGTGCTGGGCGGGCCCGACGTCGCCGACCTGGCCAAGGAGCAGGGCATCGACCTCTCCGGCGTCACCCTCGTGGACCCTGCGCGCGATCCGCGCACCGAGGAGTTCGCCGCCGAGTACGCCCGCCTGCGCGCCCACAAGGGCATCACGCTTGAGCAGGCCCGCGAGCGCATGGTCTCCCGCTCCTACTGGGGCACCATGATGGTCCACCTCGGCCTCGCCGACGGCATGGTTTCCGGCGCCGCGCACACCACCGCCGACACGATCCGCCCCTCGCTCGAGTTCATCAAGACTCGGCCCGGCGTGAAGATCGTCTCCAGCGTCTTCCTCATGTGCCTGCCCGAGCGCGTCCTGGTCTACGGCGATTGCGCCGTGAACCCGAACCCCAACGCCGAGCAGCTCGCCGACATCGCCTTGGCCTCGGCCGCGACGGCCCGCCAGTTCGGCGTGGACCCCAAGGTCGCCATGCTCTCCTACTCCACCGGCACCTCCGGCGCGGGCGAGGACGTGGACCGCGTGCGGCAGGCCACGGAGCTCGTCGAGGCGTCCGGACCCGACTTCCCCGTGGAGGGCCCCATCCAGTACGACGCCGCGGTGGATGCCTCCATCGCCGCCTCCAAGCTGCCCGGCTCCGACGTGGCGGGCCAGGCCACCGTGTTCGTCTTCCCCGACCTGAACACCGGAAACAACACCTACAAGGCCGTGCAGCAGTCCGCCGGCGCCGTGGCCGTGGGCCCCGTGCTCCAGGGCCTGAACCGCGCCGTCAACGACCTCTCCCGCGGCTGCACGGTGCAGGACATCGTGAACACCGTGGCGATCACCGCGATCCAGGCGCAGTCGCTCCTTCCGGCCGGTTCCCCGGCCGCCTCCTCGGCCCCCGCGTCGTCGAACACCAGCAAGGAGGCCTGAGCCGTGCGCGTTCTGGTCATCAATTCCGGCTCCTCGTCCCTCAAGTACCAGGTCCGCGAGACCTCCACGGGCGAGCTGCTGCTCGCCGGGCTCGTGGAGGAGATCGGCTCGGGCGAGGTGCCGGATCACGGCGCCGCGTTGGACCTCGTCGAGGAGCACCTGCAGGCCGAGTTCGGCGGGGACCCCGGGCTCGAGGCCGTGGGCCACCGCGTGGTGCACGGCGGCGAGCGCTTCTCCGAGCCGGTCATGATCGACTACGAGATCACGCGCGCCATCGAGCGCCTGGCCCCGCTGGCCCCGCTGCACAATCCGGCGCACGCCCTCGGCATCCGCGCCATCATGCGCAAGTGGCCCAAGCTGCCGCAGGTGGCCGTCTTCGACACCGCGTTCCACCGCACGCTCCCCGAGCACGCGTGGCGCTATGCCGTGCCCAACGAGCTCTACACGGAGCACGGCGTGCGCCGCTACGGCTTCCACGGCACCTCGGCGCAGTACGTCACGGCACGCGCGGCCGAGCTGCTGAACGTGCCGGTGAACCGCTTCGACGGCATCATCGCCCACCTCGGCAACGGCGCCTCGATCACGGCCATCAAGGGCGGGCGCAGCATCGACACGTCCATGGGCTACACGCCCCTGGCCGGGCTCGTCATGGGCACGCGCTCCGGCGACGTTGACCCGTCCGTGCTGACGCAGCTCATGATCCGCGGCGAGTACACGGCCGAGGAGCTCGACACCCTGCTGAACAAGGACTCGGGCCTCAAGGGCATCGCCGGGACCAACGACATGCGCGCCGTCATCGCGCGCGCCGCGGAGGGTGATGAGGAGGCCGAGCTGGCCCTCGCCATCGCCTCCTACCGCGTGCAGAAGTACATCGGCGCCTATCACGTGGCCGTCGGCGGCGCGCAGGCGCTCATCTTCACGGCGGGCATCGGCGAGAACTCCTGGCAGTTCCGCGAGCGCGTGTGCGAGGGCCTCGGCGCCATCGGCGTCAAGCTTGACCGCATGGCCAACGTGGAGAAATCCCGCGAGCCGCGCGTGGTCTCCACGGAGGACTCGGCCATCGCCGTGCTCGTGGTGCCCACCGACGAGGAGGCCGCGATCGCCGATCAGACCGCGGAGCTCGTCACGGCCGCCGGCCCGCACGACACCGGGCGGCACTGAGCCGCGGGGGCTCAGCCGGAGGGGGTCAGCCCCCGGCGGTCCCGCTGATCGCGCGCCGCACCAGGGCGTCGAAGGCCCGGTCCGGCAGGGCGGCGCGGGCCGCCAGGAGCGGCTTGGCCCCGAAGCCCACGGCGTAGCGGGTCTTGGGGCGCGCGGCCGTGACGGCGCGGACGATCGCGTCGGCGATCACCGAGGGCGGCGAGCTGCGCTTGCCCATGGCCTCCGAGCGGAAGGACGCGGCCACCGCCGCGGCCTGCGCGTAGTACGGCGAGTCCTTCGAGGACTCCTCGAGATGGTCGGCCGCGATGCCGCTCCACTCCGTGGCGATGCCGCCCGGCTCGATCACCACCACATCGATGCCGAAGGGCTCCAGCTCCAGGCGCAGGCAATCGGAGAGCGCCTCCAGCGCAAACTTTGTGGCGTGGTACCAGCCGCCCAGCGGCGTGTAGATCTTCCCGCCCATGGAGCTCACGTTCACGATGGTGCCCGAGCCCTGTTCCCGCATCCGTGGGAGGAGCAAGCGCGTGAGCTCCGTGGCGCCGAAGACGTTGACCTCGAACTGGCGCCGCGCCTCCTCCAGGGGAACATCCTCGATGGCGCCGTAGGAGCCGTAGCCGGCGTTGTTGACGAGCACGTCGACGCGCCCGGCCTCCGCGAGGAGGCGTTCAACGGCGGCCTCCCGCGACGCCGGATCCGTGACATCGAGGGGCAGCGCGTGGATCCCGTGCTCCTCGAGCGGGGTCAGGCGCTCCAGCCTGCGGGCCGCGCCGTAGACCTCAAACCCCTCCTTCGCGAGCGCCACCGCCGTGGCCTCCCCGATGCCGGACGACGCCCCCGTCACGAGCGCTACCTTGCCGTTCATCCCCGTCCCCTTCCACTGAGATCCCCTGCATCCTCGCCCCCGCTCCCGCCGGGGGCAAGGGGGGCTGGAACCCGGCCACCCGCCGTCGTGCGGTTCGATCGTGAAAACCTTCGCGCGGCGCGGGGCCGGCGGCCTCGCGGGGAACCTACTCATGCGGCAAGATGTCCGTTATGACTCACGCCACACCCGAGCAGAGCACTCCCGAGGCCGCGCCGCTGCTGGAGGTCAAGGACCTCTCGATCTCCTTCCGCACGCAGCACGGCACGGTCGAGGCCGTCCAGGGCGCCAGCCTCACGCTGCGCCAGGGGCAGACGCTCGCGATCGTGGGCGAGTCCGGCTCCGGCAAGTCAACGACCGCCATGGCGATCATCGGCCTGCTGCCGGACAACGGCTCCATCACCTCCGGGTCCATCAGCTTTGACGGCAAGGACCTCGCGAAGTACTCGGACAAGCAGTACCAGAGCGTGCGCGGCAACCAGATCGGCCTGGTCCCGCAGGACCCCATGTCCAATCTGAATCCCGTCACGCGCGTGGGCGATCAGATCGCCGAGACGCTCATCGTCAACAAGATGGCGACCAAGGCGGACGTGAAGGCCAAGGTGCTCGAGGTCATGGCCCGCGCCGGCATCCCGAACCCCGAGTCCAAGGTGCGTTCCTATCCGCACGAGCTCTCCGGCGGCCTGCGCCAGCGCGTGCTCATCGCGATCGGCCTGGCCTGCCGCCCGCGCCTGCTCATCGCCGACGAGCCCACCTCAGCGCTCGACGTCACGGTGCAGCGCACCATCCTCGACCAGATCGACACCATGACCACGGAGCTCGGCACCTCGGTCCTGCTCATCACGCACGACCTCGGCCTGGCCGCGGAGCGCGCCGAGCAGGTCGTGGTGATGCACCGCGGCCGCGTCGTGGAGCAGGGTGACGCCCGTCAGATCCTCGAGAACCCGCAGCACGAGTACACCAAGAAGCTCGTCGCCGCCGCCCCGTCCGTGGGCGTGGCCCGCCAGGCGCCCGGGTCCTACACGGCCCCGCTCGCCGAGCGCGAGGAGCTCGCCGCCGAGGAGGCACCGGCCGCCGCGCCGGCCAACCTCGTGGAACTGCGCGATCTCACCAAGGTCTACCCGATCCGCGGCAAGGAGGACTTCTACGCGGCCAAGGGCGTCTCCCTCGACATCCCGCGCGGTTCCACCGTGGCGATCGTGGGCGAGTCCGGCTCCGGCAAGACCACCACGGCGCGCATGCTGCTCGGCCTCATCCAGCCGACCTCCGGCACCATGACGTTCGACGGCAAGGACCTCACGAAGCTCTCCAAGGCCGACGCAAAGGACTTCCGCCGCCGCGTGCAGCCCGTCTTCCAGGACCCGTACTCCTCCCTGAACCCCATGTTCACGATCGGCCGGATCATCCAGGAGCCCATGGACGCATACAAGGTCGGCGACGCTGCCACGCGCCGCGCCCGCGTCAAGGAGCTGCTGGACCAGGTGGCGCTGCCGCAGGCCATGCTGCGCCGCTACCCGTCCGAGCTCTCCGGCGGACAGCGCCAGCGCGTCGCCATCGCCCGCGCCCTCGCCCTGGAGCCCGAGCTCATCGTCTGCGACGAGCCCGTCTCCGCCCTGGACGTGTTGGTCCAGGCACAGATCCTGAAGCTCCTCGCGGACCTGCAGGCCGAGCGCGGGCTCTCCTACCTCTTCATCTCGCACGACCTCGCCGTGGTCCGCCTCATCTCCGACTACGTGTGCGTCATGCAGAACGGCGAGCTCGTCGAGGCCGCCTCCTCCGAGGAGATCTTCACGAACCCGCGCCACCCGTACACGCGCAAGCTGCTCGCCTCGATCCCGGGCAACGAGCTCAACATCCAGGAGGATCCGGAGGCCGCCTGAGGCTCCTGAACCCAACGCACGACGGCGCTCGGTGACCTTCCGCTGGAAGGTCACCGAGCGTCGTCGTTCTGGTGGGGCTAGTGGGCCGCGCCGAGCTCCACGAGCACCACACCGCACATGATGGAAATGATGCCGAGGCTCATGAGCCACGTGAGCGGCTGCTTAAAGAGGATCCGGGCGAGGATCGCCGTGAGGGCCACGCCGCAGGCGGTCCAGAGGCCGTAGGCGACGCCGAGCGGCATGCCGTGGGCCAGGGAGACGGAGAGCAGCGTGTACGCGATGCCGTAGCCGGCCAGGACCGGGGCGATCCAGCGCTTCTTCCTGAAGCCGTCCGAATGCTGCAGGCTCAGCGTGGAGGCGACCTCCACGACGATGGCGCCGGCGAGCGCCAGGTACGCGACGATCACTGGCCGTCCACCGCCTCGCTCGGCTCCTGCGCCCTGGACCCTCCGTGGGATCCGAGCTCCACGAGGGCCACCCCGAGGATGATGAGCGCCATCCCGAGCGCCATAAGGGGTGTGATGGCCTCGCCAAAGATGACCACCGAGAGCAGCGCCGTGAGGACCACACCCGTGGCGCCCCAGATGCCGTAGGCCACGCCCACGGCCATGCCGCGGCGCAGCGTGAGGGCCAGCAGAAAGAACGAGGCGCCGTAGCCGAGCACCACCACGGCGATGAGCCACGGATGGGTCAGCGCGCCCTTCAGCGAGAGCGTCGCGGCAACCTCGCACACGATCGCAGCGAAGAGCGCGCCGTGCGCGGAGTGCCTCAGCCAGTTCACGAATCGAACCCTAGCTTGAAGGCGTCGAGCAGCCGAAGCCACGGGCCGCGCTTGCCCTCGCGTCGATCGGAGCGGGCCATCTGCGCGGCGGTGAAGCGAATGGCCGGCCACGCGATGGGCTCCGGGGGGAAGGGGAACGGGCGCTTCTTGACGAGCTGGGTGCGCTGGCGCTCGGTGTCGTGTCCGTCCAGCAGGTCGAGCATGACGTTGCCCGCAAAGCGCGTCGCGGCGACGCCGAGCCCCGTGAAGCCGGCCGCAGCGGCCACCCGACCGCCGTGCGCCGTCGTGAAGAAGGAGAAGAAGCGCGTGCAGGTGTCGATCATGCCGCCCCACGCGTGGGAGACCTTGACCCCCGCCAGCTGCGGGAAGAGCACTCCTAGGTGCACCACGAGCCGTCGGAACGTGGGCTCGCTCAGGTCCTGCTCCGGACGGACCTTGCGGCCGAAGTGGTACAGCGCGTCGTAGCCGCCGATGAGCACGCGGTCGCGCCCCTCGGCGTCGGTGATGAGGCGCAGATAGTGGAAGCGATTGTTCAGGTCGGTGAGGCCCTGGCGCTTCTTCCAGTGCAGGTTCTCTCGCTGTTTGGCCGTGAGCGGCTCCGTGACGATCGCGTAGTCGTAAACCGGCACCGTCATCCAGCGATCCCGCACGAGGAGGGCGCGGAAGCCGTTCGTGGCCAGGGCGACCCGGCGGGCGCGCACGGTGCCCCCGGGGGTCGCCGCGTGCATGGCGTTGCCGCGGCGGCGCAGGCCCTTGACGGGCGTGTTCTCGTAGATGCGCACGCCCAGCCGCTCGCACACCTCGCGCAGGCCGTAGACGAGCTTGATGGGGTTGAGGACCACGCCGTCCGCCGTGGCCCAGTTGCCAAGTTCGGCGGCCGGGGTGTTGATCTCCTCGCGGAGGTGCTCGCCGCGCAGCAACTTCATGCTCGGCTCCGCCGCCGCGAGCTCCTCCAGGTACGCCTCCTGATAGCGCTCCGTAGCCACCTTGACGACGCCCTCGCTGACCACGTCGGCATCGATGCCGTAGCGCTCGAGCGTGGCGAGCAGCTCCCGCAGGTTCTCCTCCCCGAGGCGCTCGAGCGTCTCGATCTCCTCGGGGAGGTGCACCTTGGCGTTGGCTCGCCCATGGGTCAGGCTCGGCTCGCAGAAGCCGCCGTTGCGTCCGGAGGCGGCCCAGCCGATCCGCTGGGCCTCCACCAGCACGACGTCGCGCTCTGGCTCGCGTTCCTTGGCCAGCAAGGCCGTCCAGAGCCCGGCGAACCCGCCCCCCACCACCAGCAGTTCCGCGGCGGTGTCCCCCGCCAGCGCCGCGTGCTCACTCCCGCGGGGTTGATCGTCCTCCCAGAAGGGAAGGCGCCTGGCGCCGCGCAGCGCCTCGTCGATCTCCTTCTGGTCGGCACGGCGTTCTGCGAGTTCGTAGCTGGTCTGCTGCTGCATGGGGAGCGGGTTCACTTTCAGGGGGTAGGACGGGGTGTTGCTGGCTCAGTGAGCGCTTGTCGAGTCCTCGTCGCTGGGGGCAACCCAGCCGGAGGCGCGGTCGCGCTTGCGCACGACGGCCCAGATGATGACGCCGGCCGCGAGGACTCCGAGGGCGATGAAGAGCTCCTTGAGTCCTCCGTAGCCCGTGATGGAGAAGCCGGTGGCGCCGACCACGAGGATCACGGTCAGGAGCACCGCCAAGACGATCGAGAGCGGCGTGAAGAAGCGCGGCAGCTTGATGGGGCGCACGGCGTCCGGGCGGTCCTTGCGCAGCAGCCAGTAGCCGGACACGGCCAGGATGTGCGTGAGGATGTAGCCGAGGTTGCCGGTGACGATGATGGCCAGCGGGGACTGCAGGACCACGAGCACCACGATGTTCATGACGAGCATGACGTTCAGGGAGCGCATGGGGATGCCGCGGCGGTCGAGCTTGCCGACGGCCGGGACCGTGACGTGCTCGCGGCCCATGTTGTAGAGCACGCGGGAGGCGTCGGCCACGGAGGTGGTCATGATGAGGATCAGCGAGGCGATCAGGCAGATCACCATGAAGTCGCTCGCGCCGCCGACCAGGTTGCCGAAGGCCCCCACAAAGAAGGCGGCGGGGTCCTCGTCGATCGCCGCCTCGCCGGCGTAGCCGCCGAGCGTGAGGGGGATGAGGAAGAAGACGCCGAGGCAGAAGAGCACGGCGGCCTTGATGGCGCGCGTGGTGTCCTTGACGGAGTTCTTGTACTCGGGGGCAAAGGTGGCGCAGACCTCGATGCCGAAGGTGGTCCAGGCCATGATGTACATCCACACGAGCGCGGTGCGCAGGCCCTCCCAGCCCGAGGCGAGGCGCCACGTGAGCTCACCCGGGTGCCAGTCGCCGCTGAAGAGCGGGAGGACGATGAACACGAAGAGCGGGATCATGAGCAGCGCCGCGGTGATGTAGACGAAGGACATCGCCATGCGCACGCCGATGGCGTTGATCCCCCACAGCAGCACGATGACGCCGAGGCCCACCACGATGGGGAAGCTCAGGTGGATCGGCCCGAAGGACACGGCCCAATCGGCCTCGGGGAACCACTGGGCCTGGACCAGGGCACCGGTCACGGCGCCGTAGGTCGCCAGGTTGGTGCCCCACGGAAGCCAGTAGCCGACGCCGGCCAGGGGAGCCACCCAGGGCGCGCGCGACTTCCAGGCCTTGGCCGCGTAGTCGGCGATGCCGCCCGAGGAGTTCGGGAACATCGTGGCGAGCTCGGTGTAGAGCCAGTTGACGCCCATGGCCAGGATCATCGAGATGGCCCAGAGGATGGCGGCGCCCCAGCCTCCGAGGCCGCTGATCGAGGCTCCAAGGGTGGCGATGAGTGCGGCCGGCATGGTCATCGACATGGCGAAGCCGTCGAACCAGCGCATCTTCTTGGGCAGGGCCTGCGGCGGTGCCGTCGTGGTCTCTGAGGACATGACGATCTCCGTTCGTTCGGCACGTGAGCGTGCAAGGGGGGTGATGCAGGACACTGTGCCCCACCTTTTGCCGATGCATCAAGAGTTTGGGTGAGTCAGTGTTGAATCCGCAAAATCTTTCCGTCAACTATTGCCTAGATCACAAAACCTTGGCTAGCGTGGCGGCATTCCCCTTCGTCCCCACAGGAGAGAAGCAGCATGCAGACCTTGAACGCCAGCCCCCAGTTGTTCATCGCCGGCGAGTACAGCGACGGCGCCGGCACGGAGCGGGTGGACATCGTCAGCCCCGCCACCGGCGAGGTCGTCGCTTCCCTCCCGGTGCCGACCTCCGAGGACCTGAACCGCGCCGTCGCGGCCGCGAACGAGGCCCAGCGTGCGTGGCGCAAGGTGGGCGTCTGGCAGCGCGCCGAGATCTGCCACCGCATCGGCGACAAGCTCTCCGAGCGCGCCGAGGAGTTGGCCCGGCTGCAGACCCTGGAGCAGGGCAAGCCGCTGAGCGAGTCGCTGGCCGACATCAACGAGGCGGCGCAGCTCTTCCACCTGCACGCCGAGGATGCCGTCCGCCTCTACGGCGAGACGCTTCCCTCGACCGACACGACCAAGCGCATGTTCACGCGCCGCGAGGCCGTGGGCACCTGGGGCATCATCACTCCCTGGAACTTCCCGCTGCTCATGTTCACGGAGTTCGTGGCCCCGGGCCTGGCGACGGGCAACGCCCTGGTCGTCAAGCCCCCGACGCACACCTCGCTCACCGTCCTGGCCGCCATGGGGTGCCTCGTTGAGGCCGGGCTTCCTGCCGGCCTCGTGAGCGTGCTCCCGGGCGAGGGCGATTTCGGCTCGCAGCTCGTGGCGCACGAGGGCATCCACGCCATCGGCTTCATCGGTTCCTCCGCGACGGGAGCCAAGATCGCGGCGACCGCCGGCCTCAAGCGCTCCGTCATGGAATGCTCCGGCAACGGCCCCGTCGTGGTGCTGGAGGACGCCGACATGAAGCGCGCGGCCAAGGCCGCCGTCGACTCCGCGTTCTACTGCGCCGGTCAGGTCTGCTGCGCCACCGAGCGCGTCATCGTTGTCGAGGCCGCCCACGATGCCTTCGTCGCCGCCGTGCTCGAGTACTCCAAGACCGTCCAGCTGGGCGATCCGTTCTCCGCCGACACCAACCTCGGCCCCCTCAACAACGAGGGCGTTGCCGCCAAGATGGATCGCCACATGGAGGACGCCCGCGAGCGCGGCTTCGACATCCTCGTGGGCGGAGGGCGCGCGGAGGGCTTCCCGACCGACCTCTACTACAACTTCACCGTGGTGGACGGCGTCACCGAGGACTCACTCCTGGCCAAGGAGGAGTCCTTCGGCCCGGTGCTGCCGATCATCACCGCCAAGGACGACGACGACGCGCTGCGCATCGCCAACTCCGACGCGCTGGGCCTGCAGTCCGCCGTGTTCACCAAGGACATCAACCGCGCCTTCCGCTTCATGGAGGAGCTGGAGACGGGCCAGGTGGTCGTCAACGACTCCAACGGCTGGTGGGACATCAACATGCCGTTCGGCGGCGCCGGCGGCAAGGGAACCGGCTGGGGACGCATCGGCGGCGTGTACACGCTGCACGACATGACCGATCTGCGCACCGGCGTGCTGCACATCGGCGACTGAGCAACACCGCGGATCCCGTGAGCCCCCGTATCCTCGGATGCGGGGGCTCACGCACCCCATGGCACCCTTTCATCCGTCAGGAGTCCCCGTGAAGGAAGAGCATCGCCAGCCGGCCGCGCCAGCGCTGGACGAACTCGATCGCAAGCTGATCGCCGCGCTGCAGAAGGATGGGCGCAAGCCCTTCAGCGCGCTGGCGGAGGAGTTCAACGTCCCCGCCTCGTCGGTGCGCTACCGCGTTCAGCGGCTCGAGGAATCGGGCGTTCTCCAAATCGTTGGCATCGCCAACCCGCTCAACATCGGCTTCGATCGGCTCGCGCTCATCGGCGTCCGGTGCGAGCCGGGCACCGGCAGGGACGTCTGCGCCGCGCTGAGCGAGTTCCCCGAGACCAGCTACGTGGTGCTGACCACCGGCAGCTTCGACGTGATGGTCGAGGTGGTCTGCAAGGACGTCGGCCACTACGCCGAGTTCATGTTCGAGCACCTCCAGAAGGTTCCCGGGGTGGCGAGCACGGAGACCTTCTTTGTGCTGGAAGCCCACAAGCTTGCCTACGGCTGGGGCGTCGGGGAGGCCGTTCCCTCAGCGGCCGAGTAGTTCGCTCCGCGGGCGGAGCGGATCACGCCGCGCGGCTCGGTTCAGCCGCGGTGCTTGCCGCGACCCCCCTGGCCGCGGTCGGCGTGCTTGCCCCCGCGCGACGACCCGCGGTCCGAGCGGTCCTCCGAGCGGCCCTGCGCCCCGCGATCGGCGTGCTTGCCCTGCCCCTGTCCCTGGGACTGGTGCTCCCCCTTGCCTTGACCGTGCCCGTTCCCATGGCCGTTGCCTTTGCCGGTCCCGTGCCCCTTCCCGTGGCCGCCGCCCTTGCCCGGGGCCGTGCCGTTGGTGCCGGAGCCGTCACCCGGGCGGGAGGGGGCCGGCTTTGACGGCGCCGGTTTGCTCGGTTCCGGGGTGGGCGGTGCCGGCTTGGAAGGCGTTGGCTTCGCGGGCGCTGGCTTGCTCGGCTCCGGCGTCGTCGGTGGGGGCGTGGGCGTGGTAGGCGCAGGCTTCGCCGGCGTCGGCTTCGCGGGTGCAGGCTTGCTAGGCGTCGCGACGGAGGGCCGGCCCGTGAGGGGCTTCGGCTTCGCCTGGGTGTCCACGGAGGGCCGCGCGGCGGGGGTGCCCCCGACCACCGCGGCCGGCGCACCAGACGACGTCGCGGGCGTTGCCCCCGAACCGGTGGCCGGAACGCGAACGCCCGGCGTTGCCCCGGGCCACTCCCCCTCGGGCGTGGTGCCGTCACCGCTCGTTCCCTGCCCCTGCCCCTGTGCGGCCGCCGCACCGGGCGCAGCCGAGCCGGAGCCGTCGACCCCGAGCACCTTCACCACTGGCCCTTGGGCCCGCGCCGCACCGGCAATCACCGACTCGAGCTCCCCCGGATCCACAACGGCAGGGGCGGCCTCGGCCGTCGACGCCGCTGGCACCTGCACGGTGCTCAGCGTGGTCCCGGCGACAGCGGCGGTCGCGATGGCTCCCCACGCTGCAAAGCGCACGCCTTGGCGCGCGCCGTAGCGGGCGGGGCCCACGGCGAGCCACGCGGGCGCGGCGGTGTGACGACCAGGCATGACAACCCCCTTTGGCCCGCGCGTTCCCCCGAACGCACTGCGGACCTCAGACCTCAAGCAAAGATGACAGTGTGCAGAATGCATCGCCTACTGAATCAGTGTTCGCCCGCGTTGGCAAGATGCCAGCCAACGATGCACCTCTCCCGGGCTCCAGCCGCCTTCAGCGCGGGCGCAACGCCCTGAAGTAGCGCCGGCGCACCGCGGCCTGCGCCACGAGCAACGCTGGAAACGCCAGCGCCCAGCCGGGCCGATCGGACGGCCGTGTCAGGGACCTCAGCGTCAGCGAGAACGACCCGCCCTCGGCGTCGCGGTGCAGGATGAACGCCTCCTCGCCCCGCACCGGATGCCCCGGCAACGTCCGGTAGGCCAGGGCCACGCGCCGCGGCGTGTCAACGACCTCCACCACCTCCACGGGCTCGCGCACCGTGACCCCGAGCGCCCTCACCACGATCGTGGGCCGGGCCCCGGCCACCGCCACGCCGGGCGGCGTCACCGAGAAGCCGCTGCGGGTCTTCACGCCCCACTCGAGCAGGGCCGCTGCGGCGGCCTCCCAAGCCGCCTCACCGGACCCCACGCCCGCGGTGAGCTCCGCGCGGAGGTACCCGCGCGGCGTCGTGCCCCAGCTCCGCTCCCCCGGCATGGTCAGGCCGCGCCCACCGCCCATCGTCATCTCCGACCACCCTTCGTTCTCCCGTGATGAGATGACACCACACCCGGGAGCCTAGGAGGACGCATGAACCACCCCACCGCCCCCAGCGTCGGCGTGATCGGCCTGGGCGCCATGGGCGAGCCCATGGCGCTGCGCCTGCTCGAGGGCCACGGCCGGGTCCACGCGGCCGGCCGCTCGCCCCGCCCAGCGCTCGTGGAGGCCGGCGCCACGTGGCACGCCGACTACCCCTCGCTCGCCGCCGCGTGCGACGCCGTCCTGCTCATGCTCCCCGACGTCCCGGAGGCGGAGGCGGTGCTCTTCGGAACGCCCGACGGCGCCGTGCCCGGCTTGCTCTCCCGGGTCACCGAGCGCGCGGGCGAGCTCCTGATCCTCATCGGTTCCACAAGCTCCGCCGTGGCCGTGCGGGCCCTCGCCGAGCGCGTCGCGGAGGCCTCCGATGGCCGCGCGCGGCTCGTCGACGCGCCCGTCTCCGGCGGCGTGGACGGAGCCGTGGCCGGCACACTCTCCATCATGATGGGCGGCTCCGAGGCCGATTGCGCCGCCGCCGCCCGCGCGCTGGCCCCGTGCGGCAGCGCCGTGCGCCTGGGCCCCGTGGGCGCGGGCGAGGTCGCCAAGGCGTGCAACCAGCTCGTGGTCTCCGCGACGATCCTGGCGCTCGGCGAGGCCACCGTCCTGGCCGAGCGCTCCGGGCTGGACGTGCAGGCGATGTGGGACCTGCTGGACGGCGGCTACGCCGGCTCGCGCCTGCTCACCACGCGCAAGCAGCGCCTCGTGGAGCACGACGACTCCCCCTCCGGCGCCGCCAAGTACCTGCTGAAGGACCTGCGCTGCGGCCTCGAGGTCGCCGAGACTACGGGCACGGCGGCCGAGGCCCTGCCGGCGCTCGAGGCCAGCTTCACCCGCATCGTCGAAGCAGGCCTCGGCGACCGCGATATGTCCGTCACGCGGCGCTACATCGCGGGTGAAGGCGACTGAAGATCTCGGCCGCGGGCGGCGCGCCCGCGGCTGGTAGCCTCACAGTGTTCGACGCCGTGTGGTGACCCGGCGGCGTCGCCTGTCAGGCAGTTCCGGGTCCACTTCGGAGCCAGCACCCATGCCAAGCACCACCACCCGCCGCAGGGCCTCTGTGGCCGTGTCCATCGGTGTGACCGCCACGCTCGCCACGACCCTCACGGGCTGCGGCAACGGCGCCACCGACACCTCTGACGAGTACGCGCGCATCTGCCGCGACACCACCACGCAGCAGCGCGTCGAAGACGAGAAGTGCAACGAGTCCGGCTCCAGCAGCCACGGCCACGGCTTCATGCCGTACTTCTTCTTCCTCGGCAATAACGCCCGCACGCGCGTACCCGCCGTGGGCGAAACCGCCACGGGCGGCACCTCCACGCTCCCCGACGGCAAGACCGCGCGCAGCGGCGTCTCCTCCAAGGGCGAGACCTTCGCGCGCGGCACGGCCCGCGGCGGCTTTGGCGGCTCCGGGAAGGGCGGCTTCGGCGGATGAGGCGGATCGAGCTGGAACCGCGCCTGAACTGGCGCGAGAGCATCAATCGTTCCGGCCTCATCTACTCCACCTCGCACAAGCCGGGCGTGGGCCCGGTGGAGTACTGGAACGACGCCGCGGCGTACGTCTTCACGCTGCCCGAGGTCGAGGAGCTGGAGCGCCAGAGCGAGGAGCTGCACCAGATGTGCCTCGAGGCCGCCCGCTACATGGCCACGGGCGAGCTCGGCACGCTGGGGCTGAGCGACGAGGGTTTCGAGCTGGCCCGCCGCTCCCTGGATGAGAACGCCCCGGACGTCTACGCGCGCTTCGACCTGGCCTACGCCGGCGACGGCTCGCCCGCCAAGCTGCTCGAGTACAACGGCGACACCCCCACCGGCCTCATCGAAGCGGCGATCACGCAGTGGGACTGGTTCCAGGACCGCATCAACATGGGCGAGCTGACGCCGGCGTGGGATCAGTGGAACGGCATCTACGACGCGCTGATCGAGCGCTGGGGCGTTCTGCTGCAGCGCTCCTTCCAGCAGGGCACGGGCGGGAGGCTCTTCTACGGCTACTCCGCCGACGACCCCTCCGGTGAGGACTGGAGCACCGTGGCCGTCATGGCCGAGATGGCGCAGAAGGCCGGCTGGCGCACCACGAGCATCGAGATGGCGCAGATCGGCTGGAACTTCGACCGCCACGAGTTCGTAGGCATGCCGGAGAATCCAATGCACTCCACCGACCTCTTCGGCGGCGGCCCGGCCAAGGACGGCTCGGTGCAGCCGACCATCCGCAACATCTTCAAGCTCTACCCCTGGGAGGACATCATGTCCGGGGAGAACGGCGACCACTTCGGCCGCCTGCTCCTTGACTACCCCGGCGTCATCCCGAACTGGTTCGAGCCGCCGTGGAAGATGTTCCTCTCCAACAAGCTCCTGCTCGTGGCGCTGTGGCGCCTCTACCCCGGCCACCCCAATCTGCTCCCTGCCTACCTCGGCTCGCCCGAGGGCATGAGTGACTTCGTCATCAAGCCCGTCTTCGGGCGCGAGGGCGACGGCATCAAGATCGTGCGCGACGGCGTGGAGACCGCCAACGGCGCCGAGTACCGGCGCGCCGGGCGCGGCGGAGAGCGGGTGTTCCAGCAGTACCACGAGCTCCCGAACTTCCCCGGGCTGGCCGGGCCCAACCACCCGGTGCTCGGCTCATGGATCGTGAACCAGGAGTCCTTCGGCGTGGGCATCCGCGAGTCGGATGGGCCCATCACCGACTACTACTGCCGCTTCGCGCCGAACCTCATCGAGCCGTAGGACGGCGTCCGCCCGTGGAGGCACGACGGCGCGTGGGCGCCTCCGGTGCCCGTCGCCGGGCCGCGGTGGGCACCCAGGCCGGCCACGCGCCGTCGTGCCTCCACGGG
>JALAHE010000301.1 GCA_022712075.1 Galactobacter sp. | reverse complement strand
GGAAGGCGCCCCTGGCTCGAGGCGAGCTCACGCCAGCGCGCCTAAGCTGGGGCCCGGCGGCAGCACCGGCCGCCGGTCACGCCCCCACCGCCCAGGGGGAACAGCATGCGCGCCACCGACGTCCTCGCCGAGCTCGAGTCGATGCGCGACGAGCGCGTCCTCGAGGTCAACCGCCGCCACGGCGACGAGCACGCAGTGAACCTGACCGCCCTGCGCGGCGTGGCCAAGCGCCTGGGCAAGGACGCAGAGCTCGCCGAGGAGCTCTGGGCCACCGGCTCCCCGGATGCCCGCCTCCTGGCCCTGCTCATGGTGCGCCCCTCCGCCTTCTCTCAGGAGCGGCTTGACGCCATACTGCGCGAGGCGCGCCTGCCCAAGGTGCAGGACTGGTTCGTGAACTACATCGTGAAGAAGTCGAAGCACGCCCCGGCGCTGCGCGAGCTCTGGCTCTCGGACGCCGACCCGGTCGTGGAGAGCGCCGGCTGGGCCCTCGCGTCCGAGGCGATCGCGAAGGGCAAGGACGCCCTGGATCACGACGCCCTCCTCGCCACGATCGAGACCCGCATGAAGGACGCCCCCGAGCGCCTGCAATGGGCCATGAACCAGGCCCTCGCGACGATCGGCATCGAGGACGAGGCCCGCCGGGCCCGCGCGAGCGAGATCGGAGAGCGCCTCGAGGTCCTCAAGGACTATCCAGTGGCGCCTGGCTGCATCTCCCCGTTCGCGCCCATCTGGATCGCCGAGATGTCGGCACGCAAGAGCGCCTGACGAGACCCTCGCCAGGCCGGCGAGCCGCCGCCTAGGCTGAGAAGCACCACCCGCACAGCGAGGGCCGCGGGGCAGCGGCCGGCAAGGGGAACACGCATGAGCATCACCACCGTCCAGGTCCCGGACGCCGAGTCCACGATCGCCCTGCGCGTCAAGGACACGGGCGGCGAGGGCGCCCCCGTGGTGCTGATCCACCCCTGGCCGCAGCGCCTCGAGATCTGGGAGCGCCAGGAGACCGCGCTCGTGGGCGCCGGCCATCGCGTGATCTCCTACGACCGGGCCGGCTTCGGCGAATCGGAGCCGAGCCACGGCGAGGCCTACGACTACGACCGCCTCACCCAGCACCTGCACGGGATCATCGGGGCCCTCGACCTGCGCGACGCCACGCTCGTTGGCTGGTCCATGGGCGGCGGCGAGGTGGCCCGCTACGTGGGCACCCACGGCAGCGAGCGCCTGCGCGGCATCGTCCTGCTCGCCGCGATCCCGCCCTTCCTGCTCCACACGGCGGACAACCCCGAGGGCCCCGTCACGGACGAGGCCTGGCGCGCCGGCAACGCCGCACTCGCCGCCGACCGCGAGGGCTTCCTCGAGTCCGTCGCGACCGCCTTCTTCAGCGTGGACGGCGAGCTTCTCGTCGGCGAGCAGATCGCGGCCCAGGCCCTCGCCTGGGCCAAGACGGCCGATCCCACCGCCATCGCCGGCTGCCAGGAGGCCTTCAGCACCACGGACTTCCGCGCCGATCTGGCCAAGGTGGACGTCCCGGCCGCCATCATCCACGGCGACGCCGACTCCATGGTGCCGCTGCAGTACTCGGGCGCCCGCGCCCACGCGGCCCTCCCCGGCTCGAGCCTCGTCGTGATCCCGGGCGCCCCGCACGGCCTCGGCATCACGCACGACACCGAGGTCAACGAGGCGCTGCTCGCCTTCCTGCGCGAGGCGCCCTCGCGCGCCTGAGGCGCCCTCGCGCGCCTGAGGCGCCCACGCGGCGTCGTGCCTTCCCTCAGGCCCACGCTTTGAGGCCAAAAACGCGCTGTGAGGCGGAGTTTCCCCGCCTCACAGCGCGTTTCGCGCCTCAAAGCGCGCAGGCAGCACGCTGCCCGACGCCGTGTGCTCACCTGGGTGTGGCCCGTCACCGAAGGCCCTCGCGCACGTGAGGACCCCGCGTGGGCGGTAGCATCGGAACCATGGCTGATTCCACGGAATTCCGAGTTGAACACGACACCATGGGCGAGGTCCTCGTCCCGGTGAACGCCCTCTACCGCGCGCAGACGCAGCGCGCCGTCGAGAACTTCCCGATCTCCGGCAAGACCCTCGAGCACCAGCACATCCGTGCGCTGGCCGAGGTCAAGCGTGCCGCCGCGATCGCCAACGCCGAGCTGGGTGTCCTCGACGCCGAGCGCGCCGACGCCATCGTCGAGGCCGCCGAGGCCGTCGCCACGGGCGAGTACGACGACCAGTTCCCGATCGATGTGTTCCAAACGGGCTCCGGCACGTCCTCGAACATGAACACCAACGAGGTCATCGCCGAGCTCGCCAACCGCGCGCTCAAGGCCAAGGGCTCCACTACCGAGGTGCACCCCAACGACCACGTCAACGCCTCGCAGTCCTCCAACGACGTCTTCCCGACCTCGGTGCACGTGGCTGCCACGAACGCCCTGATCAACGACCTCATCCCGGCGCTGACCTACCTGGCCGCCTCCTTCTCCCGCAAGGCCGCGGAGTTCAAGGACGTCGTCAAGTCCGGCCGCACGCACCTCATGGACGCCACCCCGGTCACCCTCGGCCAGGAGTTCGGCGGCTACGAGGCGCAGGTCCGCTACGGCATCGAGCGCCTCGAGGCTGCGCTGCCGCGCGGGGCCGAGGTCCCCCTCGGCGGCACCGCCGTGGGCACGGGCATCAACACCCCGGATGGCCTCCCGCAGCGCGTGATCGCCGAGCTGGCCAAGAACACGGCCCTGCCGATCACCGAGGCCCGCAACCACTTCGAGGCCCAGGCCAACCGCGACGGCCTCATCGAGGCCTCCGGCCAGCTGCGCAACATCGCGTACTCGTTCATGAAGATCAACAACGACCTGCGCTGGATGGGCTCCGGCCCGAACACCGGCCTCGGCGAGATCGCGATCCCGGACCTGCAGCCGGGCTCCTCGATCATGCCGGGCAAGGTCAACCCCGTGATCTGCGAGGCCGCCATCCAGGTCGCTGCCCAGGTCATCGGCAACGACACCACGATCGCCCTGTCCTCCACGAACGGCGCCTTCGAGCTCAACGTGGGCATCCCGGTCATGGCCGCGAACCTGCTCGAGTCGATCCGCCTGCTCGCCAACGTCTCGCGCGTCATGGCCGACAAGATGATCGACGGCATCGAGCGCCTCGAGGCTGCGCTGCCGCGCGGGGC
>JALAHE010000300.1 GCA_022712075.1 Galactobacter sp. | reverse complement strand
GTGCCTGCATGGCTAGGCTCAGCGCCCCTGCGGACGCAGGAAGCCCACGGCGTCGTAAACCTTGCCGAGGGTCTCGGACGCGACCTCGCGGGCCTTCGCTGCACCCACGGCGAGCAGGCGATCGAGCTCGGCCGGATCGTCGAGCAGCTCCAGCGTGCGGGCGCGGATGGGCTCCAGCTTGGCTACGACGGCCTCGGCGGTGTCCACCTTGAGGTGGCCGTACATCTTGCCCTCGTACTGCTCCACGAGCGTGGCGACCGGGGTCTCGGTGACCACGGACAGGATGGAGAGCAGATTGGAGACGCCCGGCTTGGCCTCGCGGTCAAAGGCAACCACATTGCCGTCGTCGGTCACCGCCGACTTGATGCGCTTGGCGATCACCTTGGGCTCGTCCAGGACGTTGATGCGCCCGTTCGGCGAGGCCGAGGACTTCGACATCTTCGAGGTCGGGTCCTGCAGATCGTAGATGCGCGCGCCCTCGGCCGGGATCATCGGCTCCGGGATCTTGAAGGTCTCGCCGAAGCGGTGGTTGAAGCGTGCGCCCAGCGTGCGGGTGAGCTCCACGTGCTGCTTCTGGTCGTCACCCACGGGCACGCCGTCGGCCTGGTAGAGCAGGATGTCGGCGGCCATGAGCACGGGGTAGGTGAAGAGGCCGACGTTCGTGGAGTCCTGGCCGTAGCGCACGGACTTGTCCTTGAACTGCGTCATGCGGCTGGCCTCGCCGAAGCCCGTGATGGTCTGCAGGACCCACGAGAGCTCGGCGTGCTCGGGAACGTGCGACTGCACAAAGAGCGTGGAGCGCTCCACGTCCACGCCGCCGGCGATGTACTGCGCCACGGTGGTGCGGGTGCGTTCGGCGAGGTTCGTCGCGCCGTCGGGCGAGGTGATCGAGTGAAGATCGGGGATGAAGTAGAACGCGTCGTACTCGTCCTGCAGCTTCACGTAGTTCACGAGGGCGCCGAGGTAGTTGCCCAGGTGCAGGGAATCGGCGCTTGGCTGCATCCCGGAGAGGACGCGGGGCTTGGCGGTGGTCATGCTGATGCCTTTCATGGGTCGGCGCGGCGACCCGCCCGCAAGCGGGGCGCGCCGGGGAGGAGAGTCTAGAACTGGTAGTCGACCACGAGCGGTGCGTGATCGGACCAGCGGGTGTCGTAGCTGGCAGCGCGGTCAACGTCTGCGCGCAGTGCCTTCGCGGCAAGCGACGGGGAGGCCATGTGGTAATCGATGCGCCAGCCCGTGTTGTTGTCGAACGCCTGACCGCGCTGCGACCACCAGGTGTAGGGCCCGTCGACGTCGCCCGCGAGGTCACGCGCCACGTCCCGGTACCCGATCTCCTCACCGAAGAAGCGGTCGAAGTAGGCGCGTTCCTCGGGGAGGAATCCGGCCCGCTTGACGTTGCCCTTCCAGTTCTTGATGTCTCGCGTGGTGTGACCCACGTTCATGTCTCCCACGAGGAGGACGTCGCGGCCGTCGGAGCGCAGCGCCGGCAGCTTGGTGATCATCTCCTCGAGGAAGGCAAACTTGTCGTCCTGCTTGGGGGTGCCCACCTCGCCGGAGTGCACGTAGACGCTCGCCACGGTCAGCTTGGTGCCGTTGATGACAAAGTCGGCCTCGGCCCAGCGGCCGGTGTTGGCGAAGCGATCGGAGCCGATGCCGATGCGCGTGGCCTCCGGTTCCTCGCGGGAGGCGACGAGCACTCCGGCGCGGCCCTTGGCCTCGGCCTCGGCATGCACCACATGCCAGCCGTCGGCGAGGAACTCGTTGACGATCTTGTCTGGGGCGCGGACCTCCTGCAGGCACAGGATGTCGACATCCCGCGCCTCGAGCCACTCCGGCATGCCCTTGCGGTAGGCGGCACGGATGCCGTTGACGTTCACGCTGGCAATGCGCGTGGCGCCGTTCTTGGGGGCGTACTCGGGGCTCGTGGCGGTGGATTCAGTCACACCACCACTCTATCCGTAGTGGCCGACGGCGGGTGGTTCCGTTGCTCACGCGCCGCCCCTGGGCGGCGACGGGGAAACGAAAGGAGGGCACGACGCCGTCGTGCCCTCCTTGGGTGCCCCCTCCTCAGGAGGCGCCGGTCCCCACCGGCAAGAAACTCAGCCCTCGATGATCTCCGCGTCCACCGTGGCGCGCGCCTTGCGGCGTTCCTTGATCATGTCGCGGGCGTTGGAGGCCGTGATCTCGATCGTCTCGAGCGCGCGCTCGACCATCTCGGCGGACTCGGGAGTGCCCTTGCGCAGGTTCTCCATCACGACGCCGTGCTGGACCTGGATGATCTTGAAGGAGTGGTCGATCTTGAGCTCGTGGTTGCGCTCGGCCTCGTCGATGACGGAGACCTTGTCGGTGGAGCCGTCCACCTTGGCTGCAAGGTTCGCGTTGGTCTGATCCCACTTGCGGCCCACGGCCTTGGCACCGGTGCGCAGCACAAAGAAGATGATGGCGGCCAGGACGAGCCACAGGCCGGCGATGATCGCCACGATCCAGCCGACCACCGTGTTGGAGTTGGCGGCGAAGAGGACGGCGACGAGCAGGGCGAGCACCAGGACGCCCATGCCGATGAGGCCCAGGGTCGGGGTGTTCTTCTTCTGGCGCGTCTCGGCGCCCGTGGTGATCTCAGGCATGGCTCCATTGTCTCAAAGTCCGTGGGCACCCGTTGACCGTTCAGCGGTGGGTGGAACTTCACCAAGCCACGAGGCAGAAGGGGTGTCCCTGCGGGTCGAGGTAGACGCGGAAGCTCGCCCCGCCGGACCCCGTTGCCGTGGCGCCGAGCGCCAGCACCTCGGTCTCGGCGATGTCCAGGTCCTTGACCCGCACGTCGATGTGGGCCTGCTGCGGAAGCTCCTGCCCCGGCCAATCGGGCGGGACGTAGCCCTGAACGCGTTGGAAGGCGACGGCCGGACGGTCGGGGGCATCGCCGATGCCGACCCACCCTCCGTCCTCGTCAGCCTGCACCCGGATCATCCCGAGCAGCTCTTGGTAGAAGGACGCGAGGGCGTCCGGGTCCTTGCAGTCGAAAACGACGGCCTGCCACGTTCCGATCATGATCGCCTCCTGGGGGTGTGCGCTGACCATGAACCCGCCACTCTTCTCCTCGGCAGTGACGGCCGCAAGGCATCCGGCCGGCTCGGGGCAAGCTCCCAGGTGGTCGCGGGCACCGGGCGTCGGATACTTTGGGCTCGGCGGCCGCAGGGGGCGGGCGTCAGCAAGGGGGAACAGCATGAAGACGAACTGGGCGGCCGGCGCAGCGGCTGCGGGGCTGGCGTTGGCGGCGCTCACGGCGTGCACGGCGGGCGGCGGGCCTGCCACCGTGTCGACATCGACCGAGGCTCCCCCGGCGACGACCTCGGGCGCCGCCACCGAGGCGGGCACCGTGTTGCCCACTCCCCCGAGCGATTGGTCGCAGAGCCCGTCGGCCACGGCCTTCGCGGCCCTCGGCGCCGATCCCTTCGCCGGCACCGAGCCGGCCCCCACGCTGCGCGTGCGCCTGCAGGGCGGTCTCACGAAGTCCAGCAAGTCGATCACGATCAAGAACGGCGATGCCCTGTACTTCACGATCGCCTGCGCCTCGCCGGGCGGCTTCGACCTCAAGGTCCTGCGCGGCAAGGAGCAGGTGTTCCAGTCGGGGCAGAAGGACTGCACGCCGGACGAAAACGGCGTGGAAGTCAACAGCATCTCGAGCGACTTCACCGCCGCCCTGCCTCCCTCCGCCCGGCACACGCTCACGGTGAAGTTCGCGCGCGGCTCGGCGGACGGCGAGGTTGAGTTCGGCCTCGCCATCGGCCCGGCGGCGAAGCAGGGCTAGCCGCCCCGGCGGGTGACCGGCCCGCCCGGGCCGGCCACCCGCCGTCGGGCACTACTTCAGGAAGAGCTTGCGCAGGCGTCCCGTGGCCATCGTGACGCCGAGCAGCGCCATGACCACGAAGTACAGGACGTGGATCAGCACGGAGGAATCCACCTGCCCGGCGGCGAACTGGCGCAGCATGTCCACGCCATGCCACAGCGGCAGGGCCTGGATGACGGCTTGCACGCCCGCCGGGTAGACGGAGAGCGGGAAGAAGGTCGCAGAGAAGAGGAACATCGGCATCGTCAGCATGTTGATCCAGTCCAGCTGCTGGAAGCGCTTGATGAAGGTGATGCACCCCATGAACAGGGCGGCGAAACTGAACGCGATGAGCACGGCGCCCGGGATCATGAGCAACGCCCACGGGCTCGTGATGAGCCCGGCCAGCGCCGCGACCGTCATGAAGCCGAGCGCGTAGAGCAGGCCGCGCAGCAGTGCCATGATGATCTCGCCGATCGCCACGTCGAGCGGCCCGAGCGAGGTGTAAAGCATCACGCGGTAGAGCTTCGAGTGATTGAGCTTGAAGAACATGTTGTTGGAGTCGTACAGCGCGCCGTTCATGGCGGAGGTCGCCAGCAGCGCCGGGGCGATGTACGCCGCGTAGCTCATGGAAACTCCCCCGGGGCCCTCGACGTTGCCGATCGCCGCACCCAGGCCATAGCCCATCGACGCGAGGTAGAGCACGGGCTCGAGGAAGCCGGAGACGATGACCACCCAGGTGGCGTTCTTGGTGGCCATCCAGCTGCGCTGCATGACGGCCTTGATGTTGCGCCCGTAGAGCGCGCCAAAGGCGCGGTGCTCGGGGACCAGTTCGACGGCGAGGTGGCTCACTTGGTGCCTCCCAACCGGGCCACGAAGTGGCGGCGTGTCAGGACGAAGCCCACGGCGATGAGTGCCAGCAGCACGGCGAGGTGCACGAGCGCCTGCCAGCCGCTCACCTGGTGCCCGTACATGGCCCAGCGCGAGAGCTCGGTGCCGTGCCAGATGGGCGAGATCCAGCCGATCCACTGCAGGAAGATCGGCAGGTTGGTGAGCGGGTAGAAGGTGCCGGAGAAGAGGAAGAGCGGCATGAAGACGAAGCGCATGATGATGGAGAACTGCCCCTTCTCCTCCTTGATCGTGGCCGAGTAGGCCATGATCGGCAGGCCCATGGCCATGCCGGCCAGCGCGGCGATGGGGATCGCCAGGAGCCCGGCGGGCAGGTGCACGGCGCCGAACAGCGCCACGATCACCATGAAGAGGCAGCCCTGGATGAGCAGGCGGATGAGGATCGCGAGCATCTGCCCCTGCGCGATCTGCACCGGCGAGATGGGCGTGACGAGTGGCCCTTGGTAGATCCGGTGCCACTTGAAGCCGTCCATGACGGGGAAGGTGGACTCGGTCGTGGCGCCCTGCACCGCGCTGGAGACCAGCAGGGCCGGGGCGATGAAGACGAGGTAGGGCACGCCGTCGAACAGGGTCTGGTTGCCAGTGAGGAGGCTGCCGAGGCCGATGCCCATCGCGAGGATGTACATGAGAGGGCTGCCCACGGCGTCGGCGATGAGCACGTCGCCGTAGCGGCGCATGGTGCGCAGGTAGTACTCGGCCACGTACCAGGTGCCGAAGCGCGTCGCCTTGGCGGCGGAGACCTCCGCCGAGTGGGCGGACAGGGTGCTGTCAAAAAGGGTGGCCCCGCCACCGATGCTTGAGGTGCCCGACGGCGTGTGGTCAGTCAACGAGGGACCGTCCCGTCAGGTGGAGGAAGACATCCTCGAGGCTCGAGCGGCGGACCAGTGAGGCGACGGGCGTGAGACGGCGGGCCAGCACCTGGGCCAGGGCGGCCTCGCCGTCGCCGGCGTAGATGAGGATGCGGTCGGCCAGGATCTCCTGGCGCTCGCCGAGGCCCTGGAGGGCCTGCGCGGCCGCCGCGTTGGCGTCGGAGCCGAAGCGGACCTCCAGCACCTCGCGCGTGGAGTAGTCGCGGATCAGCTCGGCCGGGGAGCCCTCGGCCATGATCTTGCCGTGATCCACCACAATGAGGCGATCGCAGAGCTGTTCCGCCTCGTCCATGAAGTGGGTCGTGACGAGCAGCGTGGTGCCCTGCTCCTTGAGGCGGAAGAGGCGGTCCCAGAGGATGTGGCGGGCCTGCGGGTCCAGGCCAGTGGTCGGCTCGTCCAACAGGAGGATCTGCGGGTCGTTCACGAGGGAGCGGGCGATCGTGAGGCGGCGCTTCATGCCGCCGGAGAGGGCGTCAACGCGCTCGTTTGCCTTGTCGGTGAGCTGCGCGAAGTCCAGCAGTTCGTCGATCTTGGGCTTGAGGTAGGCGCGCTTGAGCCCAAAGTAGCGGCCGTAGACGTAGAGGTTGTCCCTGACCTTGATTTCCTCGTCCAGGTTGTCCTGCTGGGGCACCACGCCGAGGTGGGCGCGCACGCGCGGCCCCTCGCGGTCCGGGTCAAGGCCCATGACGGTGAGCTCTCCTCCGCTGCGGGTGGAGACGCCGCCGATCATGGACATGGTGGTGGACTTGCCGGCGCCGTTGGGGCCGAGGAAGCCGAAGGATTCCCCGGGGGCTACCTCGAAGTCGATGCCGTCCACGGCGGTGAAGTCGCCGTAGCGCTTGGTCAGGCCGCGAGCGGCGACGACTCCCCCGGTGCGGGTGGGCGTGGAGGTGGGTCTGGGAGTGATGTGGGGCCCAGCGTTACGCTAGCCCAGTCCGTGTGATTGGGACAAGTCAATGGGGCGGAGGTGATCGTCCGCAAGGGGGATGGAACGGCGCGGCGGGCTGGGTAGCGTCTGGTCATGGAGACCTCGACGTCTGGCCGCACCGCCCGCCTGATCCCCGTCGTCGCGCTTGCCGCCAGTCTGGCCTTGGCGGGCTGCACCGCAGACGGCGAACACCAAGGCGCGCACGGCGACACCGCGCCGGTGACGACAAGCATGCCTCCGACCGCGGACACCGAGACCGCTTCCCCATCCGGCGCGGCCACCGACCTCTCGACCCTTCGCCCCGAAGCCCACGAGGACGGCGACGTCACTCGGGCCGACTTCGCCAACGCCTTCGTTGACCGCTCGGGGACCGGCCCGGCGGAGATCAAGCTCCCGGCACGCCCCGAGGCCAAGGTTGGCGTGACGGCCGCATGCTCAGGGGACGGTGCCATCGGCGTCTACATCGACAATCAGAACGGCAGTCGCTACCTCTGGGGGAAGTTTGACTGCGACGGCACCTACACGGGCTCCGCCACCTCGACCAAGCCCCTGCTCACGCAGGCATCAACACTGAAGGTGGAGGTGGACGATGGCGTCGACTGGCGGGTGCTCGTGGCGGAGGTGCCAACGCCGTCCGCCGGCGCGGCGGCGGCCACCCCCGGCGGCTCGGCG
>JALAHE010000299.1 GCA_022712075.1 Galactobacter sp. | reverse complement strand
TCCGCAGAGCCCCGCCCCCCTCGATCCCCCGCTGAACGACGATCGTTCGTCGCTGCGCTTCGCGCTGGAGGTGGGTGGCTCCACGCTCGCCGTGCGCAGCTACGAGCCGATCGGCGCTCCGGCCGGAACCGTCCTGGCCATCCACGGCTTCCGCGGCGATCACCACGGTCTGCGCCGCATTGTGAACGCCCTGCCCCGCTACCGCTTCGTCATCCCCGATCTGCCGGGCTTCGGCGAATCTGGCCCCTTTGCTGGCGAGGGGGCGCCGGCGCACGACGTCACAGGCCACGGGATGGTCATCGAGGCGCTGCGCACCGCCCTGGACCTCCCGGCAGAGACGGTCTTGCTCGGACACTCCTACGGCTCCGTGGTCACCTCGCACTACCTCGCCGCGCACCCGGGGTCCTTCTCCCGGCTCGTGCTCATTAACCCCATCTGCGAGCCTGCGCTCGAGGGCTCGGCGGCCATCACGACCAAGCTGGCCGAGTTCTACTACGCCACCGGGGCGTTGCTCCCCGGGCGCCTGGGTGAGGCGATCCTGCGCTCCCGCCTCATCGTTGACGCGACGACGGCGGCCATGGTCACCTCGAGCGATCCGGCGACCCGGGCGTACGTCAAGACCCAACACCGCGCCTACTTCGCCGGTTTCTCCTCCCCCGCCACGCTCCTGGAGTCCTACCGGGCGTCGGTGGCGCACACGGTGCTCGAGGTGGCCGCCGCGATCGAGGCGCCCACCCTGCTCGTGGCCGGGTCGGCTGACCCGCTGGGCTCGGTCCGCGGGCAGGAGATCCTGGCAGAGACCTTCCCGCACGCCGAGCTGGAGATGATCCAGGGCGTGGGCCACCTCATTCACTACGAGACGCCGGGCACGGCCGCCGCGGCGATCGAGCGCTTCCTCGACTGAGCCGGGCTGGGTTCCGCGGGAGGGCTACAGTGCCCGCGGGTCGTCGACTCGCACGTGCACCACTGGATCCTTGCGCAGCGAGCCGAGGCCCTTGCGCCGGCGCAGCAACGAGGTGACGCGGGGGCCGTGCGCGTGGTCGAAGAAGAGGATCCAGCGGTGCTCCTCCGGTTCCTCTCCCGGCGTGGGCCCTACGAGCCGCAGCCCCTCGGCGGCCGAGGCGATGTCGGAGGCAAAGCGGTCGGCTGCAGCTGCGGGTCCCACGAGCACGGCGGAGCGCACGGCCGGCGGGAGCGCCGCCTGGGAGCGCTCACCCAGCTCGCGCTGGGCCGCGCCGGCCGGGTCCCAGCGCACGAGGGCCTGGCCCTGCGGCGAGGCGTGTCCGGTGAGCACGACGACGCCTCCGGCCTCCCTGCCCTTGGCCAGTGAGGCGGCGGCGAACCACCGGTGCAGCGCGTCCTCGCCGACGCGCAGGCCCTCGGGGGCCAGCTGCGCGTCGGCATCCAGGAGCAGTACGGCCCCGTATCCGCCCTCCGCGACGGGTTCGGCGCCCGGGGTGGCGATCACCAACGCCGGTTCGGGCCCGACCTCGCGCACGCCGTCGGCTCCCGTCGACCTCACGATGGGGACCCCGGGGAAGGCCCGCCCGAGCTCCTCTGCCGTCCGGTCGGCTCCGACCGTTCCGGCGCGCAGGCGCTTGCCGTGGCAATGCGGGCACGTGAAGTCCCTGGAATACGTGCCGCACCAGCGGCACACAGGATCCCCGCCGGAGCGGGCGAGCGCGAGGGGGCCGCCGCACTTGGGGCAGCGCACCGCCTCGCGGCAGCGCTCGCAGCGCAGGGCGGGAAGGAAACCGGTCCTCGCCACCTGGACCAAGACCGGCGCGCTCTCGAGCGCCCGCTTGGCGGCCTCCCAGGCGATGCGCGGGACGCGGGCGGCGTGCAGCAGCGGATCGCGCTGGGCTGCAAAGTCGTCGGCGGCGGCCCGCACCCACGGCGCGACGTCGCGCAGGGTGGAGCGGGGCACGCTGAGTTCCTGCGCCCATCCCGTCAGGACCAGCCGCTGCGCCTCGGCGCTGCGGGCGGCCGAGGCAAAGAGCGCGGCGCAGCCCTCCTGCGCGGCGCGCAGGAGGAGCACCTCGCGGGCGTGGTGATAGGGGGCCCGGGGCTCGAGATAGGAGGAATCGTGGTCGTCCCACATGGCCACGAGACCCAGGTTCCTGACGGGAGCGAAGGCGGCGTTGCGCGTGCCGACCACGAGTGCGACCTCGCCGCGCGCAGCTCGCAGAAAGGCACGGTAGCGCGGGGTGGGACCGTCGTCGGCGCTGAGGCGGGCGTAGAGCTCGGCGCCGAGGAGCTCGTCGAGCACCTCGCAGAGCCGCTCTAGGTCGCGGGCATCCGGCACAAGGAGGAGCGCTCCACGCCCGGAGGCTAGGGTCGCCTGGGCGGCGAGGGCGAGGCGCGTGGCCCACCCGGCGCCGCCGTCGGGCGGGCAAGAGGTGACCACGCGCGGGGACTCCCCCGCCGCGAGAGCCTCGAGGAAGGCGGAGCCGCCGTCCTCGAGCAACCACGGGCCCGGCACGGGACGACCCGAGACGGAGGGTGCCACGGCTTCGCGGTCCTCCTTCTCCACCTTGGCCACGCGCGGGGGCAGGGCGGCGCGCAGGACGTCCGCCACGGTCCCGGCGTAGCGTTCGGCCACCTCGCGGGAGAGCGCGAGCACCTCGGGATCGAGCACGACCTCCGGTGAGACCACGGCCGCGAGCGGCACGGGCCGCACGCCGGGCTCCGGTGTGTCGACGCGCTCGAGCAGGTAGCCGTTGAGGCGCCGTCCGCCGAAGGGAACGCGCACGCGCACGCCAGGCCGCGCGTCGTCGTCCAGCTCCGCGGGGACGAGGTAGTCGAAGGGACGATCGAGGTGAGGGACCGGCGTCTCCAGGAGCACCCGGGCCACGGGCAACACTGCGGCGGCCTTGACCGCGCCGAGCGCCGGGGCGGCGGGCGGCTCGGGCACGTCGAAGAGGCCGGGGATCTGTTCCCCCGGCCTCCCCTGAGCGCCGGAGCCGACGCCGCTCACACGGACCGACTCAGGCGTTGAACCAGGAACGCAGCGCGTCCACGCGGTCCAGACGCTCCCAGGTGAAGTCCGGATCGGTGCGGCCGAAGTGGCCGTGCGCCGCGGTCTTGCGGTAGATCGGGCGCTTCAGATCCAGGTCCTCGATGATGCCGAGCGGGCGCAGGTCGAAGATCTCGTTGATGGCCACGGCGATGCGCGCGGGATCCACGGTCTCGGTGCCGAAGGTCTCCACGTACAGGCCAACGGGGCGCGCCTTGCCGATCGCGTACGCGACCTGCACCTCGGCGCGCTTGGCCAGGCCGGCAGCGACGACGTTCTTTGCAACCCAGCGCATGGCGTAGGCCGCCGAGCGGTCCACCTTGCTCGGGTCCTTGCCGGAGAAGGCGCCGCCGCCGTGGCGGGCGAAGCCGCCGTAGGTGTCGACGATGATCTTGCGGCCGGTCAGGCCGGCGTCGCCCACGGGGCCGCCGATGACGAACTCGCCCGAGGGGTTCAGGATGATCTCGGTGTTCGAGGTGTCCAGCTCCGTCGTGGAGAGCACGGGGCGCACCACTGCCTCGAGCAGATCGCGGCGGACGTCCGAGATGTCGTAATCGATCGCGTGCTGGCTCGAGACCACCACGGTCTCGAGGGACACCGGGGTGTCGCCGTCGTAGCCGATCGTCACCTGGGTCTTGCCGTCGGGGCGCAGGCCCGTCAGCACGCCATCGCGGCGGGCGCGGGTGAGCTGGTGCGAGAGGCGGTGGGCCAGGTGGATGGGGGTCGGCATGAACGCGTCGTTCTCGTCGCTCGCGTAGCCGAACATGATGCCCTGGTCGCCGGCGCCCTGACGGTCGCGGTCGTCCACCGCGATGCCCTCGCGGACCTCGAGCGAGTTGAAGACGCCGTCCGCGATCTCCTGGCTCTGCTGACCGATCGAGATGTTCACGCCGCAGCGCGCGCCGTCGAAGCCGTTGGCGCTGGAGTCGTAGCCCAGGTCCAGGATGGTGTTGCGCACCAGCTGCGGGATCTCGACGTAACCGTTGGTCGTGACCTCGCCGGCCACCTGCACGAGCCCCGTGGTCGTCAGGGTCTCCACGGCCACGCGGGAGTCGGGGTCTTGGGCCAGGAGCGCGTCGAGGATGGCATCCGAGATCTGGTCACAGATCTTGTCGGGGTGTCCCTCGGTCACGGACTCGGAGGAGAAGAGGCGCAGGGGTGTTGGGGTCTGGGTCACCCGAACACTCTACCGGTCACGGGCGTCAGAGCGCGTCGGCGATGGCCTGCGTCACGGCCCGAGCGACGTCGTCCTTGCTGCCGGCGGCGTGCACGGGCTCTGCACCCGAGGCGAAGAGGATGCTGACCTCGTTGACGTCGGCGGCGAAGCCCTTGGACTCACCCACCTCGTTGACGACGAGCAGATCGCAGCCCTTGCGGGCCAGCTTCTGGCGCGCGTAGTCGAGGACGCTGTGGCTCTCGTCGCCGGTTTCGGCGGCGAAGCCGACGATGAGCTGGGGCCAGCCGCCGCGTTCGGCGGCCTCCCCCGCGGCCCGCGCGGCGACCGCGCCGGCCAGGATGTCGGGGTTGCGGACGAGGGTGAGCTCAGGCGCCTCGACGTCGTCCGTTTTCTTCATCTTGGACGCAACGTAGGTGGCCGGACGGAAGTCGGCGACGGCCGCGGCCATGATGAGCACGTCGGCTCCAGGGGCCTCGCGTTCGACGGCGGTCTGCAGCTCGCGCGCGCTCGTCACGTTGAGTACCTCCACGCCGGGAGGAGTCGGGACCTCAAGGTGAGCGGCGATGAGGAGCACCTTGGCGCCGAGATCGCGCGCCGCGGCGGCGAGGGCGACGCCCTGCTTCCCGGAGGAGCGGTTGCCGAGGAAGCGCACGGGATCCAGCGCCTCGCGCGTGCCGCCGGCCGTCACGACGACGCGGCGGCCGCTCAGGGCCCCGCTGCCGAGCAGCGGCATGGCCGCGGCCACGATGTCGGCGGCCTCCGGCAGGCGCCCCGGCCCGGAATCCGGGCCCGTGAGGCGCCCGACGGCGGGGTCGAGCACGTGCACGCCGCGCGAGCGCAGGGTGGCCACATTTGCAACGGTGGCCGCGTGCTGCCACATCTCGGTGTGCATGGCCGGGGCCATGAGCACGGGAGCCTTGGTGGCCAGGAGCGTGGCCGTGAGCAGATCGTCAGCGCGCCCCGCCGCGGCCCGGGCGAGCAGGTCAGCGGTGGCCGGGGCCACGATCACGAGATCGGCCTCCTGGCCGAGCCGCACGTGATTCACGCTGTCCACGGCTTCGAACACGCTCGTGTGCACGGGGCGCCCCGAGAGCGCCTCCCACGTGGCCGCGCCCACGAACTGCAGCGAGTTGGTGGTGGGGACGACGTCGACGCGATGCCCCGCCTCGCGCAGGGCCCGGACGACGCCCGTGGCCTTATACGCAGCGATGCCACCGGCCACGCCGAGGACAATGTTGGCGCCCTCGCGCGCGGAAACCGGTGGCATCACAGCTCCTAGAGAAGGAAAAGGCGGCTCAGAGGGCCAGGCCCTCGGTGGGCTCCTCATCGGCCGGGGCCTCGACGATGGGGGTGACCTCGAGCAGGCCGTCGTTGAACTCGCGCATGGCGATGGAGAGCGGCTTCTCGTTCATGCGGGTGTCGACCAGCGGGCCGACGTACTCGAAGAGGCCCTCGTGCAGCTGGGCGTAGTAGGCGTTGATCTGGCGAGCGCGCTTGGCGGCGTCGATCACCAGCGCGTACTTCGACTCGGCGCGCGTGAGCAGCTCGTCGATCGGCGGGTTGATGATGCCTTCAAGGTTCTGTGCCACTGGCGATCCTTTGTCTTGTGAACGTGAGTCTTGGTCTAGCAAAAAGCGGTAAGGGGGCGCTTAGGCGCGCGGCGCGGTGGGCACGCCCATCTCACGCACGAGCGCCTCGGCCGCCCGGCGAACGTCGTCGTTGACGATGGTCACGTCAAACTCCGACTCCGCGGCCAACTCAATCTTAGCGGTTTCGAGGCGGCGCTGCTGTTCCTCGGCCGACTCGGTGCCGCGGCCCACGAGGCGGCGCACCAGCTCGTCCCAGCTCGGCGGGGCCAGGAACACGAAGTGGGCGTCCGGCATGGACTCCTTCACCTGGCGCGCACCCTGCAGGTCGATCTCCAGCAGGACGTACTTGCCCTCATCCGCCGCCTTCAGCACGGTCGAGCGCGGCGTGCCGTAAGAGTTGCGTCCGTGCACCACCGCGGATTCAAGCATGTCGCCGTCCGCCACCATCTGGGCAAAGCGCTCCGGGCCCACGACGTGGTAGTGCACGCCGCGCTCGACCGTGCTGAAGGCGGCGGATGAGGGC
>JALAHE010000298.1 GCA_022712075.1 Galactobacter sp. | reverse complement strand
CTCCGGCGCCGGCGCCTGGGACCGCTCGGCCGACCCGGCAGGGCGCCGTGCCACCCTTGAGGAGCGCGCCTCGTCCGCGCTCGCGATCGGCGATGTGGTGCTCGTCGAGGCCGGGGACGTCATTCCCGGCGACGGCGACGTGGTGCACGGCGGGGCAAGCGGCGACGAGTCGGCCATCACCGGCGAATCGGCGCCGGTGGTGCGCGAGGCCGGCGGCGATCGCAGCGCCGTCACGGGCGGCACGCGCGTGCTCTCCGACCGCATCCTCGTGCGCATCACCTCCACGCCCGGCCAGACGTTCGTGGACCGGATGATCTCGCTCGTGGAGGGGGCCGCGCGGCGCAAGACGCCAAACGAGGTGGCGCTCGACGTGCTGCTCGCGACGCTCACGCTCGTCTTCCTCGTGGTGACGCTGACGCTGAACCCCATCGCCTCCTCCGTCTCCGCCCCCGTGCACCTCGCCGTGCTCGTGGCGCTGCTCGTGTGCCTCATCCCCACGACCATCTCGGCCCTGCTCTCGGCGATCGGCATCGCGGGCATGGACCGGCTCGTGCGCCGCAACGTGCTTGCCCTCTCCGGCCGCGCTGTCGAGGCCGCCGGCGACGTCTCCACCTTGCTGCTGGATAAGACGGGGACCATCACCTACGGCAACCGCCGCGCGGTGGGCGTGAACCCGCTGCCGGGCGTGGAGGCGGACGAGGCGTGGAGCGCCGCCGTCGAGGCCTCGCTCGCCGACGCGACCCCTGAGGGCCGCTCGGTACTCTCGCTCGCGCTGAGCGATGGGCCGCGCACCGCCTCGGCACTGGCCCACGCGGCCCTCGGCGGGACGCCGGACACGGCGGCGCTGGGCGGGGACTCGGCTCCGGCCGCTTACCCGGCCGCGCCGGAAGGCGCGCCGGCGGGGGCGGGTGACGCCACGCCGTCGGGCCTTGGACGCCTCACCGGCTCGCCCGTTGCCTTCTCCGCCACCACGCGCATGTCGGGCGTGGACCGGCGCGACGGCTCCGCGCTGCGCAAGGGCGCAGGCTCCGCCGTGCTCGCCTGGCTGGACGCCGCCGGCAATGCCCCGGAGCCCGCGGTGCGCGTGGCGCTCGAGGCGGAGGTCGCGCGGATCTCCGCGCAGGGTGGGACGCCCCTCGTCGTCGCCGAGCAGGACGCCGACGGCGGCGGGCGGGCCCTGGCCGTGATCCACCTCAAAGACGTGGTGAAGGCGGGGTTGCCCGAGAAGTTCGCGCAGCTGCGCGCCATGGGCATCCGCACCGTCATGATCACGGGTGACAACGAGGTGACGGCCCGCGCCATCGCGGCCGAGGCCGGCGTGGACGACGTGCTCGCCGAGGCGACGCCGGAGGACAAGCTCGCGCTGATCAAGCAGGAGCAGTCCGGCGGGCGCATGGTGGCCATGACAGGCGACGGCACGAACGACGCGCCGGCCCTGGCGCAGGCGGACGTGGGAGTTGCCATGAACACCGGCACCTCGGCCGCCAAGGAGGCCGGCAACATGGTGGACCTGGACTCGGACCCGGCCAAGCTCATCGACATCGTGGCGATCGGCAAGCAGCTGCTCATCACGCGCGGCGCGCTGACCACGTTCTCCATCGCCAACGACCTCGCGAAGTACTTCGCGATCGTGCCCGCCATGTTCATGGGGGCCTTCCCGCAGCTGGCGGCGCTCAACGTCATGGGCCTGTCCTCGCCTGCCTCCGCCGTTCTCTCGGCGGTCATCTTCAACGCGCTCGTGATCCTGGCCCTCATCCCGCTCGCCCTGCGCGGCGTGAAGTACCGGGCCGTGGCGGCGTCCAAGCTCCTGGGGCGCAACCTGCTGATCTACGGGCTCGGCGGCGTCATCGCGCCGTTCGTTGGCATCAAGCTGATCGACCTCGTCGTCTCCCTGATCCCCGGCTTCTGACATGCCCATCACCGCCATGAAAGGTTTCACCATGTCCCCGGCCACCGGCCGTTCCCCTTGGGGCCCGCGCTCCACGGCCCTGCGGCTCTTGTTGATCATGACCGTGCTGCTCGGCGTCGCCTACCCGCTGGCCATGGTGGGCCTCGGGCGGCTCGTGGCGCCGGCGCAGGCCGCCGGCTCGCTCGTGCGCGACGGCTCGGGGGAGGTGGTCGGCTCCGCGCTGATCGGCCAGAGCTACCTGCTGGCCGACGGCTCGCCCGATCCGCGGTGCTTCCAGCCCCGCCCCTCCGCAGCGGGCGACGGCTACGACGCCATGAGCTCCGGCGGTTCAAACCTGGGGCCCACCAATCCGGAACTCGTGGAGGCGATCCGCGAGCGCCGCGCGGCGGTGGCCGCGTTCGAGGGCGTGGAGCCCGCGACGGTGCCGGCCGACGCCGTGACCGCCTCCGCGTCCGGCCTGGACCCGGACATCTCGCCCGAGTACGCGGCGCTGCAGCTGCCTCGCGTGGCGCGCGAGCGGGGGCTGGCCGAGGAGGAGGTGCGCGCCCTCGTGGAGGCGGCGACCGATCGGCCGTGGGTGGTGCTGCCTGGCCAGGCCCGCGTCAACGTGCTGCGGCTCAACGCCTCGCTCGAGGCGGCCTCAGGCTCCTCGCGCTAGCGCAGCGCCGGGGACGTGGCCGCTCGGGCCGGGCACCCGCTCAGGGTGCCCGGCCCACCCTGGCTCCCACCCGCCGTCGTGCATTGCAGCGCCGGGGAACCCCGGCCCGACGGCGCGGGCGTGAGGAAAGCGTGAGACTTCCGCCCGGCGCGGGCGAACCGGGGCCGGCGCCCCCGCCGCGCGCGTAGGCTCGGCGCCGGAGGCGGAGCATCGACGTTCAAGAGGAGCGCGCGGCATGAAGGAAGGGCGGCTGAGGGTCTACCTCGGTGCGGCACCCGGCGTGGGCAAGAGCTACGCCATGCTCGAGCAGGCGCACGAGTGGGCCCAGCAGGGCCGCGACGTGGTGGTCGGGCTCGTGGAGACCCACGGCCGCGCCGCCACGGCCGCGCTTGTGGAGGGCCTGGAGGTGCTGCCCCGCCGCTTGGTGCGGCACCAGGGCGTGGCCCTGGAGGAGATGGACCTCGACGCGATCCTCGATCGGGCACCCGACGTGGTGCTCGTGGACGAGCTGGCCCATTCAAACGCGCCCGGCTCCCGCCATGCCAAGCGCTGGGAGGACGTCGTCGAGCTGCTCGGCGCCGGCATCAACGTGCTCACCACGGTGAACGTGCAGCATCTCGAGTCGCTCTCCGATGTGGTCGCCGCCATCACCGGCGTGCGGCAGCAGGAGACCGTGCCGGACGACGTGGTGCGCCGCGCCGAGCGCGTGGAACTCGTCGACCTGGATCCCGGTGCCCTCCGGGAGCGGCTCTCCGCCGGGCTGGTCTACCCGGCCGAGCGCGTGGACGCCGCCCTCTCCCACTACTTCCGCCTCGGCAACCTGACCGGCCTGCGCGAGCTGGCGCTGCTCTGGCTCGCCGACGGCGTGGAGTCCTCGCTGCGCGACTACCGCCGCGAGCAGGGGATCGGCGAGCAATGGGCCACGCGCGAACGCGTGGTCGTCTCCCTCACGGGTGGCCCCGAGGGCGAGACCCTGCTGCGCCGCGGCGCGCGCATCGCCGCGCGGACCGCGGGCGGCGAGCTCCTCGCCGTTCACGTGCTCCCGCAGGACGGCCTCACGCGTTCCGAGCCGGCCGAACTGGGCCGGCAGCGCGAGCTCGTCGAACGCCTCGGCGGCTCCTTCCACGAGGTGCGCGGCGAGGACGTGCCGAGCGCGCTCGTCGACTTCGCCCGCGGCGTGGACGCCACGCAGCTCGTGCTCGGCGCGAGCCGCCGCGGCCGCCTGCGCGCCCTGCTGACCGGGCCCGGCATCGGCGCCACCGTGGTGCGCGAGGCCGGCGACATCGACGTCCACCTCGTCAACCACGCCCAGGCCGCCGGGGCGCAGCGCTTGCCGCGCGGCGGCGCGCTCTCGCGCTGGCGCCTCCTCATGGGCTTCGCGCTCGCGGTGGTCGGCGGGCCGGTCCTGACCTGGCTCATGTCCCACATGCACGGCGACGAGGCGCTCGTGGCGCACGCCCTGACCTACCAATTGCTGGTGGTGGGCGTGGCGCTCGTGGGCGGCTGGTGGCCCGCGCTGTTCACGGCCGTGCTCTCCGGCCTCTCGCTCGACTTCTTCTTCGTGGCGCCCACCACCACGGTCTCCATCGCCGAGCCCATGCACGTCGTGGCTCTAGTCCTCTACATCATCAACGGGCTCCTGGTCTCCTGGGTGGTTGACCAGGCGGCCCGCCGCGCTCGCGTGGCCGGGCGGGCGGCCGCCGAGTCCGAGCTCCTGGCCCACGTGGCAGCCGCCGCGGTGCACGGGGAGTCCGCCGTGCCGGAGATGCTGCTGCGCACGCGCGAGGCGCTCGGCGCCCGGCGGGTGGAACTCATCAAGGGCGGCGCACTCGTGGCCTGGGACGAGGACGCCGGGCCCGAGGGCGCGGCGCGAGCTGTGCACGACGGCGCGGGGCTGGGCCGGGGCGCATTGTTCGGCGCCGAGGGTGGTTTCGGGCCCGACGGCGCGAGGCCGGGTGACACCGGCGGCGGCACCCTGGGTGCCGCCAGCCTTCCCGCCGCCTTGCCTGCCGCCCCGGCTGGCGAGGCGCGCGCGGGTGGCGAGCACGCGGCGTCGGGCATCGACAAGGAGGGGCGCGCCCCGTGCCTGGCGCTGGAGGGCGAGGACGTGCAGAGCGAGCCCGTGGGCGAGCGCGCGGCGCTGCGCGTGCTGGGCGGCAACGCGACGGCGGCCGATCGGCGGCTCTTGCACGCCGTGGCAGGCCAGCTCGCGGCGGCCATGGAGCACGCGCGGCTGCAGAAGTCGGCCGTGGAGTCCCGCGTCGTGGAGGAGGCTGACCGCGTGCGGACCGCGCTCCTGAACGCCGTGGGCCACGACCTGCGCCGGCCGCTCGCGGCGGCGGTGACCTCGCTCGGGGCGCTGCGCTCCGAGCAGGTGCGGCTCACCCTCGAGGACCGGCGCGAGCTGCTGGACACCGCCGCCGAAGCGCTCGAGACGCTGACCGACCTCGTGACCAATCTGCTTGATGTTTCGCGCCTCGAGGCCGGGGCGCTGGCCGTCATCACCAAGGACGTGCGGCCGGAGGACGTTGCCCTCGCGGCGCTGGACGAACTGGGGCTCGGCCCTGCGGAGGTCCGCCTCGTGTGGCCGGAGGAACCCGTGCTGGTGCTGGCCGATCCCGTGTTGCTGCAGCGCGTCCTCGTGAACCTGCTGGCCAACGCCCTGCGTTTCCAGCCGGCTGGGGCGCCCGTGCGGCTGGGGCTGAGCGCCTTTGGCGAGTCGGCGCAGCTGCGCATCGTGGACACCGGGCCGGGGATTGAGCCCGAGCGGCGCGAGCGCCTGTTCCAGCCGTTCCAGCGCCTGGGTGACACCGACAACTCGACGGGGCTGGGCCTCGGCCTGGCCGTGGCGCGCGGCTTTGTCACGGGCATGGGCGGGAGCATCGAGGCCGAGGACACCCCGGGCGGCGGCCTCACGATGGTGATCACGCTTCCTCGTTCCGCGCCCGGTGCCACGACCGGGACGCTGCCCGCCTTCCGGCCGCGGCAACGGGCCGGGGCGCCTGCGGGGGCTGACGGCGGGCCCACCGGACGGATGGAAACGATGCACGAGGCAGAACCGGCGCGCGCCGGTGAGACGAGCAAGGACTTGAACGCATGAAGGTGCTGATTGCCGACGACGACGGCCAGATGGTCCGCGCGCTGGGCTTGCTCCTGCGCGCCCGCGGCGACGAGGTGATCGCCGCGCGGGACGGCGCGGAGGCCCTCCAGGCGGCCACGGCGCGCCACCCCGATGTGTGTCTCGTGGACCTGGGGATGCCCAAGCTCTCCGGCTTCGAGGTGATCGAGGGGATCCGCGCGTTCTCCGCCGTGCCGATCCTGGTGCTGTCCGGGCGCACCGACTCGGCCGACAAGGTGCGCGCGCTCGACGCCGGAGCCGACGACTACGTGACCAAGCCCTTCGGCGTGGACGAGCTGCTCGCGCGCCTGCGCGCCTTGGTCCGCCGTTCGGGGAACGACGGCGGCGCGGCCCCCTTGCCCGAGGCGGTGGTGCGCCTGGGGGAGGTGAGCGTGGACGTCGGGGCGCACATGGTCGAACGAGGCGGGGCGCCAGTGCGGCTCACGCCGACGGAGTGGAAGTTCCTCGAGACGCTGGTCCGCAACGCGGGCAAGCTCGTGACGCGGCAGATGCTCTACCGCGAGATCTGGGGCACGGACGACGTGCAGGACACCGGATACCTGCGCCTGTATGTTTCGCAGTTACGCCGCAAGCTCGAGGCGGACCCCGCCCACCCTGTGCACCTCTTGACCGAACAGGGGATGGGGTACCGCCTGGTTTTGGACGGCGAGGCTCGGCGATCCTAGATCTCAGGTGGTATCCGCTTGGGTGCCGGCGTAGTGGTTTCCCATACGCCCGCCAGGTCGCCATCGGTCGCCAGTGTCAGAGCGCCCAAGGGCGTTCTGGTTCGTGGAGTGGCGGACACGGGCGAACTCATGGGCGGAGCAAAGCGTGGAACCTGCGAGGGACGGCAAGCAATGAGGTCAATCAATGCAGCCTGGAACGAGCTGGCGGCCCGCCGTCGGTCTCCGTGAGGAGCGGATGAAGGCGGGCCGCCGGCGCCGTTGCTGGCGTCATAGATTCAGCCGAAGTGCTTGGCGAGCGTGGCCGTGTTGGCCTCGCGCAGCTCCTCGACGGGTACGGAGAACAGGTCCTGGATGTCCAGGGCGCCGGACTCGGCCTCGACAACACCCAGGCGCAGGGCCGGGTAGTTGCGCATGCCGACCATGTCGGCGAAACGCTCCTCCTCGGCGCGCGGCACGGCGACCAGGGCGCGGCCCTGAGACTCGGAGAAGAGCGCCGTGAAGGCGTCCACCCCGTCGCGCTGCAGCAGCGGCTCCAGGTTCACGCGGGCGCCCACGCCGTGACGCAGGACCATCTCGGACAGGGCGGCGGCGAGGCCACCCTCGGAGAGGTCGTGCGCGGCGTCGAGCATGCCGTCGCGGGAGGCCGCGATCAGGATCTGACCCAGGGTCTTCTCCGCCTGCAGGTCAACCTCGGGCGGCAGGCCGCCCAGGTGGCCGCGCAGGTTCGCGAACTCGGAGCCGTCCAGCTCGTCGCTCGTGGTGCCCAGCAGGTAGATAGCCTCGCCGTCGTGCTCCTCGCGCCAGCCCGAGGGCGTGCGGCGGGAGACGTCGTCGAAGCGGCCGAGCACGCCCACCACGGGGGTGGGGTGGATCGCCGTGGAACCGGTCTGGTTGTACAGCGAGACGTTGCCGCCCGTGACCGGAACCTGCAGCTCGAGGCACGCATCGGACAGGCCGTCGATGGCCTGCACGAACTGCCACATGACCTCGGGATCCTCGGGGGAGCCGAAGTTCAGGCAGTCGGTCACGGCCATCGGCACGGCGCCGGTGGTGGCGACGTTGCGGTAGGACTCGGCCAGCGCCAGCTGGGCGCCGGCGTAGGGATCCAGGTAGGCGTAACGGCCGTTGGCGTCGGTCGCCAGACCCACGCCCATTCCCGTGGCCTCGTCGACGCGAACCACGCCCGCGTCGTCGGGCATCGCCTGGGCGGTGTTGCCGCCCACGTAGCGGTCGTACTGGTTGGTGATCCAGGACTTGTCGCACAGGTTCGGCGAGGCGATCAGCTCCAGGAGCGACGAGCGCAGCTCGTCGCCCGAAGCCGGCAGGGAGGCGCCGGCCGCGGAAGAGCGGAAGGTGTCGGCCTGCAGCGCGTCTTGGCGGGCCGGGCGCGTCTGCGGGCGATCGTAGGTGGGCCCGTCGTGGGCCACCGAGCGCGGGTCGACGTCGACGATGGTCTCGCCGTCCCACGTGATGATGAGGCGACCGGTATCGGTGACCTCGCCCAGCCAGGAGTACTCCACGCCCCACTTGGCCATGACGGCCTCGAAGGCCTCGGCCTTGGCCGGGGTGACGACCGCCATCATGCGCTCCTGCGACTCCGACATGAGGATCTCGCCGGGGGTCAGGGTGGGGTCGCGCAGCAGCACGTCGGTGAGTTCCACCTGCATGCCGCCGTCGCCGTTGGAGGCCAGCTCCGAGGTGGCGCAGGAGATGCCTGCGGCGCCCAGGTCCTGGATGCCCTCGACGAGCTCGGCCTTGAAGAGCTCGAGGCAGCACTCGATGAGGACCTTCTCGGCGAAGGGATCGCCCACCTGCACCGCGGGGCGCTTGGAGGGCTTGGTGTCGTCGAACGACTCGGAGGCCAGCACGGAGGCGCCGCCGATGCCGTCGCCGCCCGTGCGGGCGCCGAAGAGCACCACGCGGTTGCCGACGCCGGAGGCGTTGGCCAGGCGCAGGTCCTCGTGGCGCAGTACGCCGACGGCGAGGGCGTTCACGAGCGGGTTGGCCTGGTAGACCTCGTCGAAGACGGTCTCGCCGCCGATGTTCGGCAGGCCGAGGGAGTTGCCGTAGCCGCCGATGCCGGAGACGATGCCGTGCACGAGGCGGGCGGTGTCCGGGTGATCGATCGCGCCGAAGCGCAGCGGATCCATGACGGCCACGGGGCGGGCGCCCATGGAGATGATGTCGCGGACGATGCCGCCGATGCCGGTCGCGGCGCCCTGGTAGGGCTCCACGAAGGACGGGTGGTTGTGGGACTCGACCTTGAAGGTCACGGCCCAGCCGTCGCCCAGGTCGGTCACGCCGGCGTTCTCGCCGATGCCGACCATCATGTCCTTCTTCATCGCCTCGTCCAGCTTGGCGCCGAACTTCTTGAGGTGGATCTTGGAGGACTTGTAGGAGCAGTGCTCGCTCCACATGACCGAGTACATCGCGAGCTCGGCGGCGGTGGGGCGGCGGCCCAGCAGATCAACGATGCGCTGGTACTCGTCCTGCTTCAGGCCAAGCTCGGCCCACGGCTGCTCTTCGCCCGGGGTTGCCGCGGCGTTCTCGACCGTGTCGATGTTGAACTTCTGCGCGCTCACTTGGAGGCCTCCAGGAGGTGCTTGATGACGGAGGTGAAGAAGTAGATGCCGTCGGTGCCCGTGTGGTCGGGGCCGAAGCCCTTCTCCACAGCGTGCTCCGGGTGCGGCATGAGGCCCACGACGTTGCCGGCCTCGTTGGTGATGCCGGCGATGTTGTTGCGGGAGCCGTTGGGGTTCAGGCCCTCGTAGCGGAACACCACGCGGCCCTCGGCCTCGAGCGCATCCAGCGTCTTCTGGTCGGCCACGTACTGGCCGTCCTGGTTCTTCAGCGGGATGGTGATGCTCTGGTCCTTCTCGTAGAGGCCAGTCCAGCGGGTGTCCACGTTCTCCACCTTGAGCTGCTGATCGCGGCAGATGAAGTGCAGGTGGTTGTTCTTGATCATGGAGCCGGGCAGCAGGTGCGACTCGGTCAGGATCTGGAAGCCGTTGCAGATGCCCAGGACGGGCAGCTTGGCGTCAGAGTTCGCTGCGTCCACGATCTTGTCCATCATGGGCGCGAAGCGGGCGATGGCGCCGGCGCGCAGGTAGTCGCCGTAGGAGAAGCCGCCGGGGATGATGACGGCGTCCACGTCCTGCAGGGAATCGTCGGCGTGCCACAGCGGCACGACCTCGGCGCCGGCGATGCGCGCGGCGCGGGCGGCGTCGCGGTCATCGAGGGTGCCCGGGAAGGTCACCACGCCGATCTTGACGCCGGAGTTCGGGAACGTGGGCAGGGTGTTGTCCACGAGGAACGGGAATTCGACGGTGCGAGGCATCAGGGCCTCACTCGGCGTCGGCGACGACGGTGACGGCGACGACGTCCTCGATCACCGGGTTGGAGAGCAGCGTGGCGGCGGCCTCGCGGGCCTGGGCCAGGATCTCCTCGGTCACCTCGCCGTCCACGGTGAGCTCAAAGCGCTTGCCCTGGCGCACGCCGGAGAAGGCGGTGAAACCGAGACGGGGCAGGGAGCCGACGATGGCCTTGCCCTGGGGGTCGAGAATCTCGGGTTTGGGCATGACGTCGACAACGATCCGGGGCATCAGGGTTCTCCTGGGTACGCGTTAGGTGGGTACGCGCGCTAAGAACACCGTGCCGTCTCACGCCGGACGGCGCTCCGCGAGCTTGCATTGAGCAGTCTATCGGGCCAAAGCGCTGGGACGAACTCGGTGACCTGAGCCCCCAGGCAAGGCCCAGAACGGGTGATTTTGATGCACGACGGCGCGTGGCTGGGGACGGCGCGCACGCGCGCCTCAGGCGCGCCCGACCGCCGCGAGGCCCGCGGCGGGTGGGTTGGGCTCCCGGCCCGGCCACCCGCCGTCGGGCAGTGCTCAGTGCTGCGCCACGGCCACGAGCTGCGCGAGGGTGAGCGGCTCGCGGCCCTGCAGGAGGAGGCGCAGCGGCTCGGAGGGGGCATCCAGCTGACCGGCGGCGATGCTCGCGTCGATCTGCGCCCCGAAGCGCGCCCCGCCCTCGGGTGCGCCGGCGGCGACGGCGCGCTCCACGAACTCGGCCGGCGTGACGTCGCGGGCCAGGATCTCCTGCCCGGCCAGCGCCGAGACCTCGGAGGCGAACTCGGTCATGGTCCAGCCGGGCCCGGCGAGCTCCCAGATGACCTCTTCGGCGGTGTCGTTGACGAGCGCGAAGGCGTCGGCGGCGGCGAAGTCACCGCGCGCGGCGGTGGCCAACGTGGCGCCGCCCGTGGCGGTGACGATCTCGCGCTCGGCCACGTACTGCGGGATCTGGCCCGTGTAGTTCTCCGTGTACCAACCGTGGCGCAGGAGGGTGTGGGGCAGGCCCGTGTCAGCGATCATCCGCTCAGTGGCGAGGTGCTCCTCCGCGAGCGGATTGGTGCTGAAGTCGGCCCACAGGATGGACGTGTAGGCGACGCGGGCCACCCCGGCGCCGCGGGCGGCGTCGAGCACGTTGGTGTGCTCCTCGAGGCGCTTGCCCACCTGGTTGCCGGAGATCAGCAGGAGCCGGTCCACGCCCTGCAGTGCCTCGTAGAGCGCCTCGGGATTGCCGTAGTCGGCGGCGCGCGTGGTGACGCCAAGCGGTTCGAGCTCGCTCAGCTTGCGGGGATCGCGGGCGATCGCGACGATGTCGCCCGGCGCCACACCGAGGGCGATGAGGGCGTCGAGAACCAGGCGTCCAAGCTGGCCGGTGGCAGCGGTGACGGCGTACGTGGTCATGGGGTCTCCTTCCACGAATGACAGGTAGCACCGATCCTGCCCCGCCGCGCCGTCGACGCCAAGGGTCCCCGGGAGAACTCCCAGGGATCAAGAAATCGACGCGAGTATCGCCTTTCAAGCTTTTCTCGCGTCGATTTCTTGATCCACGGTGGTGGGGGCGTCGTGGGCCGCGGCTTGTCAGCGCTCCAGCATCAAGAAAACGATCGGGGCATCGTCGGAAAGACGATGCCCCGTCGTTTTCTGGATGCGAAACGATCGGGGCCGCGGCGCTAGCCCGCCACGAACCTAAAGTCCACGGCTTCACCGAGCCCGGCCGGCTCCCACAGCCCGATGATGAGCGCCATGACCGTGATGATGAGGAACTCGTTGAGCAGGGTGTGAACGGTGACCTTGAAGCCGCGGGGGTCGAAGGCGTCGTGCACCACCACGCGCGCCGCGGTGAAGCCGACGAACAGGATCCACGCCGTCAGCAGCACGTTCCAGAGGAACGAACCCCCGTAGAAGTACAGCGAGAGCACGCCGGCGCCGGCCAGCACCCACGCGGTCACGAACGCGCAGAGGACCAGCAGGGGGTAGACCCACGGCTTGGGGCCCTTGGCCATCGACTCCTCGGTGTGCCCGATCGCCGCGCCCCAGCGCGAGCCCATCACCTTGGGGTGGTAGTAGACGAAGCCGATCACCATGGCGGCCACGGTGGCCAGCAGCACTGCGAGGTAGTTGATCGGCGGAACGGCGGGGGCGAGGGCGGCGACTTGATGCATGGCGCGATCGTAGCCGCCCCCGCTGGCTCACGGGGCGAAGGCGGGCGTCGCCGCAGAAGCCCGCGGCACGGGGACCATCATGGGCCCACCGGTGACGGGATCCTGGTGGATCTCCGCGCGCACCGAGAAGACGTCCTCCAGCAGCTCCGCGGTCACGACGCTGGCCGGCGGACCTTGGGCCACGACACGGCCTGCGCGCATCACCACGAGGTGATCGGCGTACCGCATCGCTTGGTTGAGGTCGTGCAACACGGCGACGACCGTGGACCCGGCCTCCCGTTGGGCCGCGAACAGGTCCAGGAGGTCGACCTGATGAGCCACGTCGAGGAAGGTGGTCGGCTCGTCGAGCAGGAGCACCGGGGTCCGCTGCGCCAGGGCGGTGGCCACTCGAACGCGCTGGCGCTGCCCACCAGAGAGCTCGTTGACGCGCTGCGCCGAGAGGGCCAGGACGCCCGTGACTTCCAGCGCCTGGCGCACGATCTCCTCGTCGGTGGCATCGAAGCGCTGGAACACCCCCAGATGCGGAAACCGCCCCCTCGCCACGAGCTGCGCCACGGTGATGCCGGATGGCGCGACGCTTTCCTGCGAGAGCAGGGCAACGTGGCGCGCGTACTCCTTCGACTTCCAGCTCTGAACCGGGCGCCCGTTCAACGTGACCTCGCCGGCCCGCGCGGGGAGCAGCCGGGCCAGCGAACGCAGCAGGGTGGACTTGCCGCAGCCGTTCGGCCCGATCACCGCCGTGAAGCGGCCGGGTTCGAAGGTGGCGGACACCCCCGTGACGACGGGCGAGGAGCCGTAGCCGAGCTCGAGCTGGTTCACGGCGAGGGTTGCCGGCGAGCTCGATGGCTCGACAACCGGCGCCGTGTCGGGCCGCGGGTGTTCGGTAGAGGAGGAAAGAGCGGGGAAGATGCGCCTCATCGGCGTGCCTCCTTCACGAGTAGGACCAGGAGATACGCGCCGCCGAGGCAGACGGTCACGATGCCGACCGGCAGCTGCAGCGGCGCAAAGGCGAGGCGCGCCACGACGTCGGAGACCAGCAAGAGCAAGGCCCCGAGGGCGGCCGCCGGGACAACGTCGAGTTCGCCCCGGCCGGTGAGCCGCCCGGCGATCTGCGGCGCCACGAGCGCGACAAAGGCGATGGGCCCGGCCGCCGCCGTGCTGACGGCCACGAGCCCGACCCCGACAACGAGGAGCAGGTAGCGCGTGCGGCGCGTGTTGACGCCCAGGGATCGGGCGAGGTCCTCCCCTTGCTCCATGACGCGTGCGCGGCCCTGCAGGGCCACGGCCGCCACCAGCAGCAGTCCGATGGCCACGGCGGAGGGAAGCACCACCGAGCTGGCGACGGAGTTCAGCGAGCCGGCGCCCCAGACCGCGGCGCTCAGCGCCACGCGCTGGTCCGCCATGAGGAGCAGGTAGGTGTTGACCGACCCGAGCACGGCTCCCACCCCCAGGCCGACGATGATGAGCCTGAATCCGACGGTCCCGTCACGCGACGCCAGCCCCATCACGATGAGCGCAACAATGACGCCGCTCGTGAGGGAGCCGAGGGCCAGAAGCAGGGGGCTGGCGGCCGAGAAAAGCATGAGCACCAGGGCGCCCGTGTACGCGCCGGAGCTGAAGCCGATGACGTCCGGCGAGCCGAGCGGGTTGCGGGTCAGGGACTGGAAGATGGCCCCGCTGGCCCCGAGCGCGAGCCCGAAGAGGAGCGCGACTTCAACGCGTCCAAGCCTCCACTCCTGCACCACGAGGGTCACCTTGCGGCTCGCCTCGCCGAGGAAGCTGGCGAGGACATCGCGGAACGGAATGACGACGTCGCCCCAGCCCAAGGAGGCGGCGCCAAGCAGGAGCGCTGCGGCCAGGGCGCACGCCGTCACCGCGGTGGAGCGGGCGTCGAGGCGCAGCGTGAGCGGGCCGGCGGGGAGGCTGAGCGTTCGCCGTCCAGTCG
>JALAHE010000297.1 GCA_022712075.1 Galactobacter sp. | reverse complement strand
CGCCCGCCCCCGGGCCCCGCCCCCGCTGCGCCCCGGCGGGCTTCCTGGGGGTGCCCTTGTCCCCCCCCCCCCCCCCGCCCCCGGGCACGGAGGGGGTGAGCGGCCCGGCGGCGTCGGCGACAAGCCCCTGCAGCGCCGCGAGCTCCACGCCGGACTCGAGCAGCATCGCCAGGGCCAGCGCGGCGTTGGAGACGTTGAAGTCGCCGGGCAGGCCCGTGACGGCGTCCAGCCGGCGCCCGTCGCGGTGCTCGAGTCCAAAACGGTGGCCAAGGCCCTCACGGACCAGGTCGACGACGCTCCAATCCGCCCCCTCGACGCCGGGCTGCGTCGCGAGCGTCACGGTGCGCACCCCGGCCTCGCGGGAGGCCCGCGCCATGGCCTCGCCCCAGGCGTCGTCGATCGTGACGACGCCGGCGTCCGAGTACTCGGGGGTGAACAGCCTGGCCTTGGCGGCCAGGTAGGCCTCCATCGACCCGTGCAGGTCGAGGTGATCTTGGGTGAGGTTCGTGAAGCCGGAGACGGCGTAGCGCAGCCCCGCCACGCGGCGGAACTCGAGCGAGTGCGAGGACACCTCCATCGCGGCGTCCTGCACGCCCGCCTCGCGCATGCGGGCCATGAGGGCGTGCAGTTGCGGGGCCTCTGGCGTGGTGAGCACCGACGGGATCGGGGTGTCGCCGGCGAGGATCTCGATCGTTCCAACGAGGCCCGTCCGGCGGCCCAAGGCACCCAAGAGCGAGCGAAGCAGATAGGTCGTGGTGGTCTTGCCGTTAGTGCCCGTCACGGCGAGCACGCGCGGCGCATCGGCGCGGGTCCCGTAGACCGCCGCGGCGACGGCGCCGAGCACGGCGCGCGGGTCGGGCGTCTCGATCACGGGCAGGTCGACGTCGCCCAGGAGGGCCACGCCGTCGGCATCGGTGAGGATCGCTGCGGCGCCCGCGGCGGCGGCCGCGGCGCCAAACGAGGCCCCGTGCACGCGCGCCCCGGGGAGGGCGGCATACAGATCCCCCGGCCGAACGGCACGGGAGTCGAGGCACACACCGCTCACCGTGCTGCCGCCCGCCGAAGCCGGCGTCAGGCCGGCACCCGGCCCCGCGGCGTCGAGCACCCCGTCGAGACCCACGCTGGGCGGGGTCGAGGGACGAAACGCTCGCTCGGCCTCCCCCATCTGCGTGTGCGGGTCCGGCGCCTGGGGGGCCGTGCTCATGCTTCTCACCATCCGTACTTCTGGTTCTCCCCGACAAAGACCTTGAAGGGGTTGGGCTCGGTGGTGCTGGGCGCCACCGAGTTCTTCGCGAGGACCGCCTTCATGATCGACGTGAAGGAATCCCCGACGCTCCACGTGCGCCAATTGCCCTGCGGGTGCTGCATCGTGACGACCACGATGTACTGCGGGTCGTCGATCGGCACCATGCCGGCAAAGGAACTCGTGTGCTGGTCAAACTTACCGTCATCGCCCTGCGCCTGCGCGGTGCCCGACTTGCCGCCCACGCGATATCCGGCGATCTGCATCTTGGTTGATGTGCCGTCCGTGACGACCGTCTCCATCATGCGACGCATCGTTGCTGAGGTCTTCTCGGAAATGACGCGCTGCGTGGTCGAGTCCGCCGTCTTGTGCTCGGTGCCGTCCGGGTCCACGTAGGAGTCGATGAGCTTGGGGGCCACCTGCACGCCGCCGTTGCCGATGGCCTGCATGATCGACGCAGTGTGCAGCGCCGTCTGGGTGTAGCCCTGGCCAAACATCGTGGTCAGGCGCTGGCGCCGCTCCCAGTCGCTGTAGTTCGCGAGCAGGCCGGCGTTCGCGCCGTTGAGACCAATGTCGATCTTGGAACCGATGCCGAGCTTGCGCATGAAGTCGTAGCGCTCCTGATCGCTGAGCTTCTCGCCGATCTGCACCGTTCCGGTGTTGTAGGAGCGCGCGAAGATGCCGGCGGCGGTCATCTCGAACTTCTGGTGCTTGAGGGAGTCGTTGATCGTCTCCTTGCCGATGCGCAGCGCGTTGGGCACGGTGAACTCGCTCGTGGGGCTCACGACGCCCTTTTCCAGCGCGAGGGCGAAGGTCGGGACCTTGCCGGTGGAGCCTGGCTCGAAGGCCTGGGTCACGGTCGTGGAGGAGCGGTACTTCGTCTCCGTCGCGGCGGGGTCGTTGGGGTCCATTGACGTGGAATCCGCCAGGGCCAGGATCCTGCCCGTCTTGGCCTCCAAGACCACGGCGTTGACCCACTCGGCGTTGAACTCCTTCTGCTTGGCCATGACCGCTTCCTGGGCGCGCCACTGGATGTCGCTGTCGATGGTCAGCTTGACGTCCTGGCCGTCCACGGCCGCCGTCTCGGTGAGCGGGGCCGAGGGAATGCGGACGCCGTCCGCGCCCTTCTCATAGACGCGCTCGCCCGGGGTGCCGCTCAGCGCGTCGTTCTGAGAGAGCTCGAGGCCCTCGACGCCGGCGCTCACCTCCTCGGTGCTCTTGTTGCCCGCCTTGTCGGTGGTCTCCTTGAGCTGGGTCTGCATGAAACCGAGCACGGGGCCGGCCAGGGTGCCGTTGGGGTAGCTGCGCTGCGAGGTCTGGATCGCCTGCAGGTACGGGAAGCCGACGTCCTCGGCCTTGTCCTTGGCCTCGGGCGTGATGGACTTCGTGATGACGGAGTAGCCCTTCTTGGCTGCGCCCTCGTTGCCGAAGACGGCGAGCGAAACGGCATCCTCGTCCAGGCCGAGCGCCTCGGCGAGGGCCTTGACGTCGTCCTTCGCGTCCACGCTCACGCGCTTCTTCGTGATGGGGTCGCGCTTGGTGTAGCTCGTCTTCACTTGGCGCTGATCCACCACGAGGTCGTAGCGCACGATCGAGGTCGCGAGCACGCTCCCCTCGCTGTCGAGGATGTCTCCGCGGACGGGTTCGATCACCTGCGTGGTCGTGCGCGCGTCCACCGCGGCCTTGGCGGCGTTGGCGGGGTCGATGCCCTGGATCCACACGAGGCGGACCATCAAGGTCACGAGCAGGGCCAGCACCAGCACGAGGGCGAGGCGCATGCGCCTCACGCTGCGCGGGGCTTTCGATTGAGTCGTGGCCAAGGCTCTGCCTCCTGCGTGAGCACCGCGGCTGGGTGGGCGCCCGAGTTGAATTCGTGTGGCTGGGGTCCTAGTTGCTGGGCGCGGGGATGGTGCCCCCGTTGAGCTGCTTCTTCGTGAAACCGGTGGTGGAGTCCTTGGCGGCGTCACCCGACGCACTCTCGGTCTTGCTCGAGGTCGAGCCGGACTGGGCCGACGACGACGCGTCGGTTCCGGTGGAGGTCCCCGCCCCCGTCGTTCCATTCTCGCCCGCGGCGGTGGACGAGGCGCCCGACGACGCGCCGGAGGCCTTCGCGTTGGCGGCCTCCGTCGCCGCGGCCTTGGCGGCGTTTGCCTGCTCCTGCTTCTTGGCTACGGCGGCGGCGCGCTCGGCCGGGGTCAGCGGCGTCGCGACGTTGAGCGCCTCCTCCTTGGCCGCCTTCTTCGCGTCGGCATCGGCCGCCGCTGGGGCCGCCTGGGCGGTCACGCTGCCCTTGGTGAGATCGACCACGCCAGGCTGCCCGCCGGGAACCATCGCTTCGGCCTTGGCCTCCTTGGCCAGGTTCTGCGGGGCGCGCTTGTTGTTGATCTCTTCCGTCAGCGCACCGTTCTCCTGCGCCACCGCCTGCTGCTCGGCGCGCAGGGCCACCAGCTGGTACTGGGTCCGCGAGACCGACACGTTCAGCACGAGCACCGTGCCGACGACGGCTGCCACGACCATGACGCACATCATGACGAAGGGCCAACGGCGGCGGCGCCGCGTTGCCGGGCGCACGAGCGCGAGCGGCGTCCTTGCCGGTGCATGGTCCCCCTGCGGCCGGAGCGGGGCCTCAAGGGCCCGCTCGGTCGCCACATCTGCAAGCGGCAGTGCGCTCATCTCTTCCCCTTCGTGGAGCCGGTCCCCACCGGCAAGCGGAGCCGTTCAACGGCCCGCAGTCGGGCGGAGGCCGCCCGTGAGTTCTCTTCGATTTCCGCCTCGGTCGGCCGCTCCGTTCCCTTGGAGATGACCTTGAAGCGCGCCTTGGTTTCCTCCGGCTCCACGGGGAGCCCCGGAGGGGCCGTCGACTTGGCGCCGTCGGCGAAGAACCGCTTGACGATCCGGTCCTCGAGGGACTGGTAGCTCATCGCCACGACGCGACCACCCACTGGCACGGCATCCATGGCGGCCGGAATGGCGCGCTCGAGGACCCGCAGCTCGTCGTTGACCTCCACCCGAAGCGCCTGGAAGGTGCGCTTGGCCGGGTGGCCGCCCGAGGTGCCGCGCGGGTAGGCCTCGATGATGAGCTGCGCCAGCTCGCCCGTCGTGGCAAAGGGCTGGGCGTCGCGGCGCTCGACGATCGCGACGGCGATGCGGCGGGCGTGACGCTCCTCGCCCCACGTGCGCAGCACCTGGGTGAGCTCGTCGAGCGAGTAGTTGTTGACGACGTCGGCCGCGGTGGGGCCGGTCGTGGAGTCCATGCGCATGTCGAGCGGCGCGTCGTAGGAGTACGCAAAGCCGCGCTCGCGCTCGTCCAGCTGGAACGAGGAGACGCCGAGGTCGAACAGCACGCCGTCCGCGTAGTCGAAGCCGGCCTGCTCCAGGGCGGGGGCGATCTCGTCGTACACCGTGTGGACCGGGTGGAACCGCTCACCGAAGCGCTCGAGGCGGGCGCCGGCGAGGGCCAGGGCCTGCGTATCGCGGTCAAGGCCCACGAGGTGCAGCTGCGGGTACCGGGTCAGGAGGGCCTCGGAGTGCCCGCCCATACCCAAGGTCGCGTCGATGACCACGGCGATGCCGCGCGCCTCGATGCCGGCGAGGATGCCGGGCTCGAGCAGCGAGATGCAGCGCTCGAGGAGCACTGGAACATGGCGCTGTGAGGTCGGGCGGGGTGTGGGCGGTTGCTCCGTCACGAAAAACCTCGTCCCTCAATCTTGGCGGGCCTGGCAGCGGGTGGTGCTGGCGGAGACCCGCGCTGGGGTCCGGTCCCCCACCGCTTCCCAAGGAGCCTGACTCAGGGGAAGTTGAGTCAGGATCCTTGGGAAACGGGGAGGAGACCGCATCCCAGCGAGAGAGTCAGGCCCCTAGAAGAGGCCCGGAATGATCTCCTCATCCGTCTCGGAGAAGGATTGCTCCTTCTCCTCCAGGTACGAGTTCCAGGACGTGCTGTCCCAGATCTCCGCCCGGTTTCCGGCGCCGATGACGGTGACCTCGCGTTCGAGGCCCGCGTACTGACGCAGCGGAGGCGGGATCGTGACCCTCCCCTGTTTGTCCGGCATTTCGTCGGACGCCCCGGAGAGGAACACGCGGATGTAATCCCGCGCCTGCCGAGAAGAAAGCGGGGCCGCTTGCATTTGCTCGTGAACCCGCTCGAATTCCCTGGCACTGAAGACGTAGATGCACCGTTCCTGGCCTCGCGTCAGGACCAGCCCGTTGCCGAGCTCGTCCCGGTACTTGGCCGGGAGGATGAGCCGCCCCTTCTCATCGAGACGGGGCGTGTAGGTCCCGAGGAACAGCTTCGCCACCCCCTCATGTGAAGGAGGCGGACGACGCCTCCGGAACCCCTTGGTCTTCCAGTTCGCCCCACTTTACTCCACAACCCTCCACTGTCAACGGAAAAACGGGGGTTCACGGGGCGTGCCGCCGAGCACACTTCCGCGCGGTTGCTGGGATCGGAAGCGGTGGTGGGGAGTGGAGGGCTCGGAGTCTGTGCAGTGCCTGGGAAGCGCGGCTCGGCGCGCCGCGTCCTTCCCGCCGCGGTGTCCCCACGCGCGGGGCCGGGCGCCGGCCAGCGGCCGGCATCCGCGT
>JALAHE010000296.1 GCA_022712075.1 Galactobacter sp. | reverse complement strand
GAACAGCTGCGCCCCATCACCATCACCCGCGGCTGGTCCGCGCAGGCCGAGGGCTCGGCCCTCATCGAGTTCGGCAACACCCGCGTGCTGTGCACCGCCTCCTTCACGGAGGGCGTGCCCCGCTGGCTCAAGGGCGAGGGCACCGGCTGGGTCACCTCGGAGTACGCGATGCTCCCGCGCGCCACCAACACGCGCAACACGCGCGAGGCGGTCAAGGGCAAGATCGGCGGCCGCACGCACGAGATCTCGCGCCTCATCGGCCGCTCGCTGCGCAGCATCATCGACACCAAGGCGCTCGGCGAGAACACCATCGTCCTGGACTGCGACGTGCTGCAGGCCGACGGCGGCACGCGCACCGCCTCCATCACCGGCGCCTTCGTGGCGCTCGCCGACGCCGTGACCTGGGCCCGCGAGCAGGGGCTCGTGAAGAAGAACGCCGAGGTGCTCACGGACACCGTCTCCGCCATCTCAGTCGGCATCATCGACGGCGTCCCCATGCTTGACCTTCCCTACGTCGAGGACGCGCGCGCCGAGACCGACATGAACGTCGTGGTCACGGGCTCCGGCACCTTCGTGGAGGTCCAGGGCACCGCCGAGGGCGCGCCCTTCGACCGCGAGGAGCTCAACGCCCTCCTGGACCTCGCCCTCGCTGGCAACGCCGAGCTCGCCTCGATCCAGCGCAACGTGCTCGGGTGGGACAAGTGAGCGAAGCGCTGCTGGTCCTCGCCACCCACAATCAGGGCAAGGTCCGGGAGCTGCGCCAGCTGCTCGACGGCGCCGTCCCCGGCCTGGACGTGGAGCGTCACGTCGTCGACGCCGCCGCCGTGGGCGCGCCAGACGTGCGCGAGACGGGCGTGACCTTCCGCGAGAACGCCCTCCTGAAAGCCCGCGAGGTCGCCGAGGCCACGGGCCTCATCGCCGTCGCCGACGACTCCGGCCTCGCCGTCGACGTCCTGGGCGGAGCGCCGGGCTTCCTCTCCGCGCGCTGGAGCGGCAAGCATGGCGACGACCAGGCAAACCTCGATCTGCTGCTGGCCCAGCTCTCCGACGTGGAGGGCGAGGAGCGCCGCGGCGCGGCCTTCGTGTGCGCGGCCGCCGCCGCCGTCCCCGGGGGCGAGGAGGTGGTGCACTTCGGCGAGCTGCGCGGCACGCTCCTGACCTCACCGCGCGGCGAGGGCGGCTTCGGCTACGACCCGATCCTGCTGCCCGCCGGCGAGACGCGCTCCTGCGCCGAGCTGTCCTCCGAGGAGAAGAACGCCATCAGCCACCGCGGTCAGGCCTTCCGCTCCCTGCTGCCGGAGCTCGTGCGGCTGCTCTCCGCCCGCCTCGGCTGAGACGGGCGGACGCCAGCTGAACGACGACGCGCCGGTCACTTCCCGTACGGGAGGTGACCGGCGCGTCGTCGTTCTCTGTGTTTCCCCAGAATCGGAGTGGGTTTCGTTCGGTTTTGGCGACAAAAACGTACGAAACCCACTCCGATTCGGAGGGAGGAAGGGGCCTGCTCAGGCGGCGGGCTCCGAGTCCTTCTTGGCGGCGCGGCGGGCCTTGAGCAGCTCCACGAGGATCGGCACCACCGAAATCAGCACAATCGCGATGAAGATGAGGTCGATGTTCTTGCCGACCCACGGGATCTGGCCCAGCCACACGCCGAGCAGCGTCACGAGGCCGGCCCAGGCCACGCCGCCGATGACGTTGTAGACGAAGAAGCGGCGGGCGTCCATGCGGGCCACGCCCGAGATGACGGGCACGAAGGTGCGCACGATCGGCACAAAGCGGGCGAGGATCAGCGCCTTGCCGCCGTGCTTGTCGAAGAAGGCCTGCGCCTTGTCCACGTGCTCGGCCTTGAAGAACTTGGAGTCGGGGCGGTTGAAGATGGCCGGTCCGGCCTTCATACCAATGAGGTACCCGCTCTGGTTGCCCACGATGGCCGCCACAATGAAGAGCAGGATCGCGAGCCAGAGCGGGAACTGGATGGCGCCCGTGGCCATGAGCATGCCGGCCGTGAAGAGCATGGAGTCACCGGGCAGGAAGAAGCCGACCAGCAGGCCGGTCTCCGCGAAGATGATGGCCACGACAACAAACACGATGGCGGGTCCCAGGGGCGAGTTCTGCAGGAACACGTTGGGGTTGAGCCAATCGGGAAGCAGGGAGCCCTGCACCAAGGAAGCGGACGCGGCGGAGGACAGGGCGTCGAGCCCCGACACCAGGGAATCAAGCATGGGTCAAAAGGGTACTCGCGTAGACTGGGCGCTTCCGGGTAGCGGCGCCGAGCCGCCCCGGAGTTCGCGGCCACAACCCAAGGAGCACACGAGCCCCATGACCGCTCTCATCCTGGCGGGCGTTCCCGCCTCGGCGGCCACCGACGACTCGAACCAGTCCTTCCTCCTGCGCATCGCCAATTGGCTCGTGGAGCTGATGGAGATCATCGGCCCCATCGGGGCCGGCATCGCGGTGGCGCTCGAGAATCTCTTCCCGCCGATCCCCTCCGAGGCGATCCTGCCGCTGGCCGGCATCGCCGCGGGCCGCGGGCTCTTCCCGCTGTGGCAGGCGCTGCTCTGGGCCACGATCGGCTCGATCGTGGGCGCGTACGTCCTGTACTGGATCGGCCGCGCGCTGGGGCGCAAGCGCACGCGCTGGGTCTTCGAGCGGCTCCCGCTCGTCAAGGTCGAGGACGTCGACAAGACCGAGGCGTGGTTCGACAAGCACGGCACCAAGGCCGTGTTCTTCGGCCGCATGCTGCCGATCTTCCGCTCGCTCATCTCCATCCCGGCGGGCATCACGGGCATGCACCAGGGCAAGTTCCTGGCGCTCACCGCTGCCGGCTCGCTCGTCTGGAACACCATTTTCATCCTGGCCGGATTCTGGCTGGGGGATAATTGGCACATCGTCGAAGACATCTCCGGCGTGCTGCAAAACGTGATCATCGCCGTCGTGGCGCTGCTCGTGCTGGCCTTCATCGGCTGGCGCATGTGGAGCCTCAACCGCGAGAAGAAGAACGCCCGCACGGGCGGAGAAGACGGTTCGGCCGAGGCGCCGGACACCGAAGGGAAGTGAGCATGGCCGTCGATTTCACGGCCATCGATTTCGAGACCGCCAACGGCTTCCGTGGCTCCGCCTGTTCGGTGGGCCTCGTGAAGGTGCGCGATTCCCGGGTCGTTGACACCGACTATTGGGTCATGCGCCCGCCGGAGGGCTTTGACCACTTCGACGCGCGCAATGTGCAGATCCACGGGATCCGTCCGGAGGATGTGGAGGGCGCGCCGCGCTTTGCAGCGACCTACGAGCGCCTCGCCGCCTTCGTGGGGGACGACGTGCTCCTGGCCCACAACGCGGCCTTCGACGTGGGCGTCTTCAAGGCCGGGCTGCAGGCCTCGGGGGCAGCCGCCGGCGCCCTCGACTACGGCTGCACCGTGAAGCTAGCACGGCGCACCTACGACCTCGCCTCCTACTCGCTTCCCTTTGCCGCGGCCGCGGCGGGCTACGAGCTCACGAGCCACCACGAGGCCCTCGCCGACGCCGAGGCGTGCGCCCACATCGCGATCGACGCCGCGCGCCGGCACGGCGCTGAGACGGTGGCGGCGCTGTTCGACGCCGTGGGGCTGGGTTTGGGGCACCAGGACGCCTTCGCGCCCGGGGACCCGGAGTGCGCCGAGCTCGTCGACGCCCGTGGCTGGCGGGCGGCGGGGCACGCGCTGCCCAAGCAACCCGGCAAGCCCTGGCCCACGGAGGGCCCGAACCCCGAACCCAACGCGCAGGCGGATCCGAGCAACCCGCTTTTCGGCGAGACGCTCGTCTTCACGGGCGACCTGGGCGTGCCCAGGCCTGACGCCAAGGTGCGCGCGGCCCTCGTGGGTGCCCGCACGGCTGACCGCGTCACGCGCGCCACCACCGTCCTGGTGGTGGGCGACGGGTTCGTGCCTGAGGACCTCACCACCGGACGGCTGACCCGTAAGGCCAGGCACGTGCTGGCCCTGCGCGATCAGGGGCGCAAGATCCACATCCTCTCCGAGCCGGAGTTCCTGCAAGCCGTGGGCGGGGCCTGGCCCGAGGGGCGTTAGGCGCGCTAGGCCCGCTAGGGGCGCGACGCCGCGCGCCGACGGGCGGCGTCGGCGAATGCCACGATGAGCGGGTGCAGCGGCGCCCCGGTTGACGCCCCGATGTGCGGCTGGAAGAGCGTGCCGACGGCGAAGACCTCGCCGGGGAAGCGCAGCGCCTCCACGCCGGCGTCTTGGGCCGTGGCGCCGATGACGGCCCCCGCCGCGACGAGCTCGGCGATGGCCTCCTCGGTCGGGGCGAAGCCGCAGTAGTGCATTCCGATGAACAGTTCGGGGGACAGCCGCGCGAACCAGCTGCCGGCCACGGGGATCACCTCCCGCTCCTCGCCGCGCAGCGAGCAGGCGAGGGCCGTGACGGCGTGGTCCTCCCGCTCGCCGTCCGACTCCGCGTGGCTCACGCTGCGCCCCAGGACGTGGCGGAGGTAGTTGAGCGTGGCGTACTGGAAGCCGCCGCAGGTTCCAAGGAACGGGACGCCAGCCGCCCGGGCGGAGCTGATCAGCGCGTCGGCCGCCGCGTCGTCGGCATACGGGGAACCCGGCACGAGCCACACGGCGTCCCAGTCGGCGGCGTCCGGCCGCCCGGCCGTGCCGACCCACTGCGCATGGACGCCCAGCTCCGCGGCGAGCCGGGGGATGAGCGCGTTCAGTTCCAGGTGGCTCTCGTGGCCGGTGTCCTCGCCGACGAGGGCGATGCGAGGCGTGCTCACGAGCCGAGCGCCGGGCCGAGGGAGTCGGCCAGGAGGATTGCCGCCGCGGACTCCGTCTCGCTCACGCGGGCGGACGGAACCTGGCTCGGACCGCTCAGCGCGCCGGCGAGGGCGCCGGCCACGATGGCCGCCGCCTCGTCGTGCTCGCCGGCGGCCGCGAGCGCCCCGCTGAAGGGTGAGGAACCGGCCTCCACGGCGGCGAGGAGGTGCCCGACGCCGCGGCGCAGCGCCTCGCGCGCTTTGCCCTCGCCTGGCGCTGCCTGGGTCTCCCGCAGGGCGCCGACGGGCTCGGCCCCGGTGCGCAGGGCCCGGACCAGGACCGCGGCGTCGGCCGCAGCGGCGTGGGCCGCGGGGGAACCGTGGGAGAAGGCGGCGGACCACGTGGCGAGGCGGCGGACATCCTCCTCCGTGGCGTGCTCAAGCAGGCCGAGGCCCAGGGCTCGGGCCAGGACGCCCGGGCCATCGGTGGAGGCCAGCTCGGGGACCGTGGCGGCCGGGCGATTGAACGGGCGGTGCGGCTGGCTCATCTCGGGGGAGCGCAGGCCCACGAGGTTCTGCGGATCTCCGCCGGCGGCGTCCGCCAGGGCGCCAAGTGCGGAGGCGACGCCGCGGCTGGGAGGCTCCGGCGCGCCGTCGGGCACCGTGCCGTCAACCGCCTTCACCCAGCGCAAGGCACCCAGCCACAGGCACGCGACGTCATCGGCGCCCACGCCGGCCTGGGCCCACTCCACGGCGTCCGCCAGGCCGTCGAGGATCGCGATTTGGAGGGTGGCCTCGACGCCAGGGCGGGAGCCGTCGCTGCCACGAGCGGCGGCGGAGGCGGCGGCCGTGCCGAGCAGGAGGCCGTGGAGGGCCTCACGGGACGAAAGGGGGGCGGGGGAGAAGGCGTTGCTCACCCCCTCAGTCTACGAAAGCCCTTCCCCTCACCCCGCCCGCGGGTCCACCGGCTGGCGGGCCGCTGCGCCGCGGCGTCGGGGTGCGCCCGTAGGGTGAATGAATGCGCCTCCTGCACACCTCCGATTGGCACCTCGGCCGCACCTTCCACGGCTCCTCGCTCCTTGCCGAGCAGGAGCTGGCGATGGACCGTGTGGTGGAGGCGGTGAAGGAGCACGAGGTGGACGCCGTGCTGATCGCCGGGGACGTCTACGACCGCGCGCTGCCCGCCGTGGACGTGGTTCAGCTCTTCGACCGGACGCTGGCGCGGCTCGTGGAGACGGGCGTCAAGGTCATCGTCTCCAGCGGTAACCACGATTCGGCGGTACGCCTGGGCTTCGGCGGGCGGCTCATGGAGGCCGCCGGCGTGCACCTGCGCACACGGGTCGAGGATCTCGACGCACCCGTGGTGCTCGCCGGGCCGGAGGAGGACGTGCTCGTGTATGCCCTGCCGTACCTCGAGCCGCGGCTGGTCGCCGCCCCGCTCGGGGTGAGCGAGCCGGGGCACACCCCCGTGGTGCGTGCGGCGCTTGAACGCGTGCGCGAGGACGCGGCGGGGCGGGTCGCCGCCGCGGAGGGACGTGCGCAGCGCGTGGTGGTGATGGCGCACGTCTTTGCCGCCGGCGGGGAGCCGAGCGAGTCCGAGCGCCCGCTCGCGGTGGGCGAGCTGGATCGCGTGCCCGCCACCCTCTTCCAGGACGTCGACTACGCGGCGCTCGGGCACCTGCACGGCGCGCAGGCGCCCCTGCCGCACGTGCGCTACTCGGGCTCGCCGCTGCCGTATTCCTTCTCGGAGGCGAGCCAGCACAAGGTGGGCCTGCTCGTCGACCTCGAGCCGGGCCTCCCTGCGCGGGTCACAGAGCTGCCGTGGCCTCCGCCGCGGCCCTTGGCGCGCCTGCGGGGCACCCTGGAGACCCTGCTCTCCGACCCGGCGCTGGCGCACGCCGAGGGCTCGTGGTGTCAGTTCACGCTGACGGACCCGCAACGCCCCGAACGGCCAATGGAGCGCCTCCGGGCGCGCTTCCCCCACGCCCTGGTGCTGCGCTGGGAACCCGACGCCGAGCGCACCGACGCGGCGCTGGGGTACCGCGAACGCGTCCGCCGCGACTCCGCCGACCCTGCGCTCGTGGCGCGGGGCTTCGTGGACCACGTCCGCCAGCGAGCCGTCAACGAGGACGAGGACGAGCTCCTCACCTCCCTTGTTGACGCCGCCCAGCTCGAGGAGAACGCCAAGTGAGGCTGCACCGCCTGCGCCTGAACGCCTTTGGACCCTTCCCCGGAAGCGAGGAGGTCGACTTCGACGCCCTCTCCGAGGCAGGACTCTTCCTGCTGCGCGGGGAGACCGGCGCCGGAAAGACGTCCGTGCTGGACGCCGTGTGCTTCGCGCTCTACGGGGCGCTGCCCGGCGTCCGGGCAGGCTCCGAGAAGGGAGTGCGCTCGCACTACGCCGAGGCGGACGCGATCCCCGAGGTGGAACTGGAGTTTTCGGTGCGGGAGCGCACCTTCCGTGTCACCCGTAGCCCCGAGTGGCAGCGCCCCAAGAAGCGGGGCACGGGCTACACCCGGGCCAACGCCTCGGTGGCGCTCGCCGAGCTCATCGATGGCGAATACGCGCCGCTCTCCACCCGGCTGGACGAGGTGGGGCAGCAGATTTCAACGGTGCTGGGCATGGATGTCCACCAGTTCACGCGCGTCGCCATGCTCCCGCAGGGCGAGTTCGCGGCGTTCCTGCGTTCGGACGACAAGAACCGGGAGGCGCTGCTCAAGCGGCTCTTCGACACGCGCGTCTTCGACCGCACCACCGCCTCGGCGGCCGAGCATCGCCGGCTCACCGAACTCGCCGCGGGTGAGAAAGGGCTGCGGCGCACGGCGCTCGCGGAGGACGCCGCGCGGCACGCCGTCGATCGACTGGGTGCCGAGGCCGTCGCGGAGGCACTGCTTCCGTCCGCGGTCCACGGGGCCGGCCGCGACGACGCTTCGGCGGGCGAGGCCGGGGACGGCGCTGCCCCGGAGGGCCCCGAGGCGGAAAGTGGCGGCGGGGCGCCGGAGGCG